>JBIJCX010000543.1:0-4207 GCA_044344465.1 Opitutaceae bacterium | reverse complement strand
GTGTCGTCGCGCCCCACGAACCCAACGCCAATCGCATGCACGTGGCCGCCGGCTTGGCGAAAAACGGCGATCTCGTGGCGCTCAGCACCGGTTTCGCGAACAAGCAGCAACCCGGCCAACGTTGGGTTTATGGTGCAAAGTTGCCCGCCTGGGTCTGCCGTTCGAGCGATGGTGGGCGCACGTGGACCCAGAAGAAGGAATTCCCGTCCAATGACGGGGATTGGGATGTTCATATTCCTTTCGGGGATATCCTCGCAGGCGAGGATGGCGCGCTGCATGCGTCGTGCTATCAGGGCAAGCTCAATGCGCCCTCCGGTCCCGGCGTGCGCCGGGAGTTCCGCGCGTCTCATTTTCGGAGCGACGACGATGGCCGGACATGGCGGATGACATCGGTCATTAGCGCGATGCACAACGAAACGTCGCTCTTTCACCTCAGCGGGAAAAAATGGATGGCCGCGGCCCGACAGGAAGACGACCAGACGATGGACTTGTTTCGTTCGAACGATGACGGCGAAACGTGGGAAGGCCCGCAGCGCGTGACCGGGCACTTCGAGCTCAACGCGCACCTCGTCCGGCTCAAGGACGGCCGGCTGCTGCTCAGCTACGGCAACCGCTCCAACCGCGCCAACGGTCCGTTCGGCGTGCTCGCGAAACTCAGCAGCGACGAAGGCAAGACTTGGGGCCCGCCGATCCGGCTCGCCCATTCCGTGGGCCGGGATTGCGGCTATCCAAGCAGTGTCCAGCGGCCGGATGGTTTTATTGTCACCGCCTACTATTCCGCCGGCGTCGCCGATCACACCCGCTATCACATGGGGGTCGTGATCTGGACCCCACCAGCATTGTAAAGTCTAGATCCTGATTTGACCACGGCACACGTAACCCGCCTTGAGCAAGTGCCGAAAAACTTCTCGAGAACTGCCCCCATGAAAACAACAAAACCACAGGCATTGCGGCATTGTGCGATCGCATTTTTCCTAACCGTTTCATTGCCCATTAGCAGCGTCGGCCAACCGGGAACGGCGGCGACAGATGCTTCCATCTCCGGCACGCCACCGAACGCCAGTTCGACTACGACTATCCGCGGACGGGTTTTCAATGCCACCACCGGCACCTACCTAAACAACGCGCGTGTGGCGGTCGAAGGCACGAGATTCGAGGCATTTTCCAATGATAGCGGCGAGTATCTCTTAACCGGTGCCCCCCACGGGCGCCTGCGCCTTTCGGCGTCCTTCACAGGCCTTACGACCCAATCAATCGACCTCGTTGCCGACGGGCCTGGCCCGATCGCTCAGGACTTCGAGCTATCGATCAAGGGTCTCACCGACCAGACCCAAGCCACGGTGCAGATGGCCGCGGTGACGGTGGAGGCGAGCGAATTCTCCAAGCAGGCGTTGGCCGTTCAGGAGAAACGAAACGCGCCCAACATCAAGAGCGTCATCTCAGTGGATGAGGACCTTGGTGAACGAAATATCGGAGAATATCTCAAACAGCTTCCGGGACTGGCGCTGGACATGAGCCCGCAAAACCCGGCTTTTGCTTCCTTGCGCGGCATGCCAGTGGGCGGCACCGTCATCACCAACGACGGCGCCGAGCTGGCCACATCCGGATTTTCAGGCCGGGCGGTAGACCTTGGGCTGGTAGTCACCGGCAATATTGACCGTATCGAGGTGACCAAAGTGCCGACTCCCGACATGCAGGCCAACGCGGTAGGCGGAGCTATCAATATCGTATCAAAGAGCGCCTTCGGGCGAAGAATCCCGCTGTTTACTTACAATGTCGCCGGCACCTTCACGTTCCGCGACGGGATTTCACGTGGCACCCTCGGCAATCCTTTCGGCAAGAGCAAAGGCCTCGACAATGATGCGGACGTGTGGCGCACGCGGCCCTCCATCACGCTTTCCTATCTCCGGCCTTTCAACGACAAGGTGGCCGTCAATCTTTCTCTGACTAAGAGCCAGCGTTACTCCGACTGGGCATTCCCCCAGGTTGTCTGGAACAAGAACACGCTGCTCAAGACTGCCGATTATATCAATCCTCTTCAGGTCGGCGAGGACAAGATGCTGGCCGCGCTCAAAGTCGATTGGAAGGTCGCTCCCGATCATCTCATAACCATCAGCGCGTCTCACACGACACAGGATAACTTCGTTCGCCAGAACCGCGTGGCCTATACCTATGGCACCGGCGCGACCGGCGGTCCGGGTTTCATGCAGGGAGCGCCCACCGCCGTGGGCAATGTCACGATGGCGCCGACCGGCAACAACCAGCACAAGTACCTTTCCGTCCTCTCCGCCATGTATCGCTTCACCGGCAAGCAGTGGAAACTGGACGCCAATGCCAGCTATTCCAAGGCGCGGTTCGACCTCAACGATTTCTCGGACGGATTCTTTGGCGCCTACAATACTCGAATCTCCAATCTGGTTCTTCGTCATGACTACGGCAATCCGGATGAACGCCAAGTGGGAGTCCTGACCGCCACGGATCGAACCGGCACTCCGATCGATGTGTATAATCTTAAGCTTCACTCGCTCGTGAACGCCTCGACGGCGGAGCGCGATATCTTCAACACGGTCAAGAGCGCAGGCGTGAACTTGGCGCGCAACTTCGACCCGACGGTTCCCTTCACGCTAAAAACCGGGGTCTTGATTAAACAGCAGTACCAGAGCGACGACGCCGGCAACAAGACGTACACGTTCGCGATCCCCGGAGGCGCCAATGCCCTGCTCGCGGGCAACTACGATCTGGCGGCAGACGCGTTTTCGAGCAGAAATCTGCTGGTCAACAAGCGAGGAGAAATCTTGAACATCCTCTTTCCCAGTCTAAGCAAACTCAAAGACCGGTACGATGCGAATCCGAGTTGGTTTGTTCTGGATGAAACGGCCGCCCATGTGAGCCAGGCCAATCTGACGAAAGAAATCGAAGAAACAATCTCCGCCGCCTATGTGAGGGCCGACCTCAAGTTCATTGACAATCGCCTCTGGCTCGTAGGCGGGGCTCGATTCGAGTATACGAGCGACGAGGGGCGAGGTGTACGCAACGATCTGCGCAATACCTATGTCCAGGACGATCGGGGCAACCTGGTTCTCGGCCCCAACCAGCAACCGATAAGAAAGACGACCAATGTCTTGGAGAATGCCCGACTGCAGTATCAGGTGAAAGGCGCCTATTCGCAGACCAATTACTCGGGGTACTATCCGAGCATGAATGCGACGTTCGAACTGCGTCCGGATCTGGTCGTTCGGGCAGCATTTGCGCGCACGATCGGGCGCCCGGATCTTCCCTTTGTGATTCCGGGTTTAACGGTAACCGTACCGTCCTCTTCCACAGTGATACCCACCATCACGGCGAACAATACCGGACTCTTGCCGTGGACCGCTAACAACTATGACCTCGCTTTGGAGGCTTACGATTTCAAAGGCGCCACTCTTTCGGTGAGTCTCTTCCAGAAAGATATCAAGAAGTTCTTCGTCAGCTACCGAGAGTCTGCTACCTCTCAACGATTGGCGGAACTGGGATTGTCCGATGACTATTTAGACTACGATATCATCACGCGCACAAATGGAGGCGCCGCGAAGCTGCAAGGACTGGAGGTCGACTACCGACAGTCCCTGCTCTTCCTACCCTCCTGGGCGCGGGGAGTTCAGATCTTCGGCAACGCCACGTTCATGGATTTGGGGGGAGAGAACGCGGATGATTTTACTAACTACACGTCGAAATCCGGCAACTGGGGCGCCAGCTTTACGCGACCACGTTATTCCGCCCGCGTCTCCGTAAATTATACTGGATTGCGCCGAACATCGCGGGCCGCGCCCAGCGCAACCGTTGCTCCCGACAGCTATCTCTATTTCGCTCCGCAAACGCGGATCGATGTAAGCATGTCGTATATGTTAACAAAACGCTTTACGATCTACGCCGACGTCCGAAATCTGATGGGCGTTCCTCTGCGCCGGGGAACCTGGGGGCCATCCACGCCCGCCTATGCAAAAATGGATTTCACCCAATACGCGGGCGCAGCATTCACGGCTGGCGTCAAGGGCTCATTCTAGCCCAACCTCGTTCCCGCACACCAGGTCGTGTTTTCAAACCTCGAAATGAAGGCTGACAGTAAACTGGATTTTCGGGGGGATCGGATCTGGGAGATCGACGCCATCCCGGCTAAGGACTACGACGCCATCGTGCTGGTGTACGGCGTGTGCGGCAAGGCCACCAT
>JBIJCX010000027.1:0-45134 GCA_044344465.1 Opitutaceae bacterium | reverse complement strand
CCTGGCGGACGACCGGCCGGGGCCCGCAACGCGGCCTTGAGGCCGGGCCCGGATTCGCCCAGTCTCGCGCCGATGAAACAGCCTCTGCTCTCTGGATTTCTCCTTCTCGCGCTGCTCACGGGCGGGCAGTTCGCCCGGGCCCAGGCCCTCCCCGAGGTGACGCTCGACGAGGCGTGGAAGGACAGGATCCGCGCGCTGGCACCGGAGAAGACGCGGTTCCCGGCCGCCGGGAAGAAGCGCATCCTCGTCTTCTCGTTGCACACGGGCTTCAAGCACTGGGTGATTCCGCACGCCGAGGAGATGGTGAAGATCCTCGGGGCGAAGAGCGGGGCGTTCGACGTGGTCGGAAGCAAGGACATCGCGGAGTTCGAGCCCGACCGCCTGCGGCAGTACCACGCGGTGGTCCTGAACAACACCTGTTCGAAGCCGGACTTCCGGGATTTGTTCCTCGATGTGCTGCGCGAGCGGGCCAAGGGGGAGATCGAGGCGCAGAAACGGCAGGCGGCCCGACTCGAGCAAGGCCTGATCCAGTATGTGGAGAAGGGCGGCGGCCTCTTCGTGATGCACGGCGGGGTGACGACGCTGAACAACTCCCGGGACTTCAGCCGACTGCTCGGCGCCAGCTTCGACTACCACCCGCCGCAGCAGCGCTTCACGGTGAAGGTGGAGGACCCGAAGCATCCGCTGACGGCGGCCTTCACGGCGGGCGAGTTCGTGCACGTGGACGAGCCGTACTTCTACAAGAACGCGTACGAGGAACTAAACTTCCGGCCGCTGCTTTCCTTCCGCAACGCGGAGATCCAGAAGCAGCGCAAGGGCCAGGAGAAGACCGACGGCCGGACCTACGTCGCGTGGATCCGCGCGCACGGCAGGGGCAAGGTCATGTACGCCTCCCCGTCGCACAACGCCCAGAGTTTCGAAAACCCGCAGCTCCTGCAATTTTTCCTCGACGGGATGCAGTACGTCGTCGGCGACGTGAAGTGCGACGACGCGCCTGCTGCTCGTTGAGGCACGCCTCCGCCCCGGCTGAAATTCACAGCTCCCGGTTCATTGCACCTGCGCCAGTCGTTCGATGGCGGCGTCGCGCAACCGTCGGAAAACTTTGGCCGCAGGCGCTCCCGAGGGTCAGGCGCGAATTGCGAATCGCCGCTGGTCCCCGGTCCTCGGAGACGCGGCTGAAGCTCCGCGCCACCACCACCCGCCAGATGCGCCCATCCGGCGTCCGCGATCGCACTCGCCAGTGGGCCGCGAGTCGAATATCCGGTCGAAACGCGATCTTTCATCCCGCCGTTCAGCCGGTCTGGTCGGCCGACGGCGCCAATCGATTCAGTTGAACCCTGCCAGCATGAAAAATGAATTAACCTCCGTTCCGTTTTTCGCGTTTCCCGGCGCGCTCGTCGCGCTCCTGACCCTGGCTTTGGCCATGCCAATGGGCGCGGCCCCCGACGCTGCCGCCTTGTCAAAGTATGATCGGAATGGTGACGGCAAACTCGATGCCGCCGAGCTCGCCGCCATGCAGGCGGACCAGGAAAGACAGGAGAGGGCGGCAGCGGCGGCGGTAAAGGCATCCGCCGGGGAAGTCACCCACATGAACCCGTTCGAGGTCGTGGCCAGCAACCAGGGCTATTATTCCGCCAACACGATGTCCGGCACGCGTCTGAATTCAAAACTGGAGGATCTGGGCGCCTCCATCACGGTCGTAACCAAGGAGCAGATGCAGGATTTCGCCCTGCTGGATATCAACGATATCTTCAGCTACGAGGTCAGTACCGAAGGCACGGGCAACTATACCGATTTCTCGATCAATCCCAGCAACGGTCAGCCCATCGACAACACCCAGCTCGATCCGCTGAATGCGAATCGCGTCCGCGGACTGGGCAACGTCAACCAGTCGTTCGGCAATTTCGAGACCAGCGGCCGCAAGCCGATTGACCCGGTCGAAATCGATGCGGTTGAGATCAGCCGGGGACCGAACTCCAGCGTCTTCGGCGTCGGGAATGCGGCCGGCACCGTCAATTCGGTGCCCGCCGCGGCGAATCTCTCGCGCGACGCCTCGACGCTCACGGCCCGGGTCGACAGCGTCGACGGCTATCGCACGAGCATCGATCTGAACCGGGTTCTGAGCAAGGGACGGCTGGCGGTGCGCAGCAGCGCCGTGTTTCAGCGCGATGGTTTCGATCTCAAGCCGTCGGGACTCAATACGCGGCGGCTCAATGGCATGATCAAGGTCAAGCCGTTCAAGTCGACCGAAGTGAGCGCCTCCTATTCGCTTTACCGGATGCACGGCAACCGGCCCAACGCGACCATGCCGCGCGACGCGATCAGCCGTTGGAAACTGGCCGGCGGGCCGACGTGGGATCCCGTGACCTTCACCGCCAAGATCAATGGCCAGCCCGTCGGCACCTTTCCCTCGGTCACGCCGGTTTACTTCAACACCAACAACCTCACCTATGCGCAGGCCTATATCGATCAGAACGGGCTCAGCTACCTCGGCACCGGCCGGGCGACGACCTCGACGACCAGTCCGATCTCCGGCAACCAGAGCGTCCGCCTGATGAATTCGCAGATCGATCCGTCGGGCGTCCTGCTCGCCCAGCCGCTGCTGGCCGACAACCCGACCGTCTCGACGAAGGAGATCTACGACTGGTCGCAGATCAACCTCGCCTCGTCGAACCGCATCGAGGACAAGACGGAGATGGCGTCAGTCCTGGTGACGCAGGTGCTGGTGGACAATTCCCAGCAGAGCCTCGCCCTGCAACTGGGTTGGCTGCGGGAGCAGACGGAACGCTTCGCCCGCAATGCCATGGGCGGTGCCACCGGCGCCACCATCGCCAATGTGCTGCAGATCGATGTGAACGAACGTCTGCTGGACGGAAGGCCGAACCCCTATTTTCTCCGGCCGTTCCTGGGTGCCGTGATTCCCGATACGATGATTCAGCCGCTGGACCGCGACACCCTGCGCGCCCAGCTCGCCTACCAGCTGAATCTCACCCAGCAACGAAGCTGGGTCCGCTGGCTGGGCACGCATCAGGCCTCCGCGTATGCAGAATACAAGGACATCAAGGCGCGCACGCTGGAATTGCGGGATGCCATCATCGACAACCATACGTGGGCGGGTCCGAATCAGGTCCGGGGCGCCGGGGTGGCCATCGGTTCCCTGACGTCCGTGGGCGGATTTGCGATTCCGTTCCAGCGTTATTACATGGGCGACAACCAGGGCGCCAACGTGGATTACGGCCCGACGGCCTTTCGGCCGGGGCTCTATACTCTGAACTGGGGCAATGGCGTTACCGGAGCATTTGTACAGGAGCCCGTGGTGATCGGTACCGCGGTCGCCGACCACACCGGCGGTATCTATAGCAACTGGACGGAACTCAAGAGCCAGGGTGCCACGATCCAGAGCCATTTTTGGCGGGACCGGATCGTGACCACCTTTGGGTTGCGCAAAGACCAGCGCTACAGCCGGTATGGCGCACCGATCGCCATGCGCGACGGCACCACGCTCAACTACGACACTTACAATCAATGGGCGGCGGGCGACTGGGCCGTGGGCAAGGGCAAGACCACCACCGCCGGGGTGGTCTTGAAGCCCGTGCGTTGGTTCAACGTGTATCTGAACAAGTCCAATAGCTTCCAGCCGGCCGACCTGGCGTACAGCCTGTATCGCAAAGTTTTGCCGGATCCGGCGGGCGCCGGCGAGGATTACGGCGTGGCCATGAATCTCTTCAGCGGAAAACTGGTCATGCGCATCAACCGCTACCAGACCACCGTCAAGAACGCCCGCAACGGCGACAGCTCCAACCTGGCCAAACGGCTTTACCGTCTCGATTTCTCCTCCACCACGGGCAACTTCAGCGTGTTACAGCGACTGGCCACCCCCTGGATTGCCGACGCGGCGACGGCGAAGGGCATCACCCTGACCACGGAGCAAATCAACCAGCAGGTGGCCGACCTCATGAAGCTGCCGGTCGAGTTTCTCACCGACACGCGCACGCCTTTCGCGACCGATGAACTGACGTCGAAAGGCATGGAGGTCGAGGTCAACTACAACCCGATCAGCACCTGGACGATGAAGCTGAATGTCGCGCAGCAGGAGGCGATCAACACCCAGTTGGCGGAGGAGGTGACCAACTGGATCAACGATCGGCTGCCAGTGTGGAGAAGCATCATCGATCCGACGATCAACCGGCCGTTCTTCACCGAACGATATAACAATGCCGCCTCTCCGGCGGACAATCTGCAGTCCACCGTGACGTCGCCGCTCAAGGTTACGCAGGCGATGGCGGGCAAGAGCCGCCCGCAGGTGCGAAAGTATCGCGTCAACTTCTCAACGAACTTCCGCCTCGCCAGCATCACCGACAACCGGATCCTGAAACGCTTCAATGTCGGCGGCGCGCTCCGTTGGGAGGACAAGGGCGCGATCGGCTATTGGGGAGTGCAGTCTCTACCCGCGCTCATCACGGATTTGGATCCCACCCGACCGATCTACGACAAGGCGCACCTTTACGCCGACGCCTTCGTGACCTACCGGGCGCGGATGTTTTCCGACAAGGTTTCGACCACGTTCCAGTTGAACGTCCGCAATCTGCAGGAGAACGGCCGGCTGCAGCCCATCGTGGCGGATCCGGATGGCTCGTATGTCGCCTATCGGATCATTTCGCCGCGCTTGTTCGTGTTCAGCGCCACGTTTGGCTTTTGATCCCGGCCTGTCGATCCCGTTGAATTCGAAGATCGCTGCCGCCAACGGTATTCATCGGTGGGCCGTGTGCGCCGCGCGCGGCCGATCGACGGCTCACCACGAAACGCCAATCGAATGGCCGCGCGCGGAGCGCACGGCCCACCGCTCCGGCTGGATCGATGCCGTGGCCGGTGGCGACGCGAAACCCGTTCACTAATATGAAAGCACTATCATTCCCTGCCATCGCGGTCGCGTCGCTCGCGTTGCTGGCCTCACTGCGAACACTCGGGGCCTCGGCCGAGCCAGCGACCATCGATCTGAACGGCGACTGGGCGTTTGCCTACACTCCAGCGCACGAGAGCGCCGTGCCGCCGGCGCGTGCCTTCGTCGCGACCATGCCCGTGCCGGGATGCTGGGACGATCGCTTCGACCGGGCCAAGGCCACGTCATTGTGGCCGGCGGCCACGTTCAACCCGCGCTATCGTCCCGTCACGTATCCGATGGACGGCAAGCCGCCGGATGCCTCGCTCCCTTATTTGCAGGGCACGGGCTGGTATCTCCGAAAAATTCCGGTGCCGGCCGACTGGAAAAGCCGCCAGATTACGTTGCACGTCGGGCGCGTGGTGATGGACGCGTGGGTCTACGTCAACGGGCGCGAGGTTCATCACCACAAGGGATTTTCGACGACGTGGAAAGCCAGCCTCGCCCCGCATCTCAACTACGGTGAGGCGAATGAGGTCGTCATCGCCGTGGATAACACCCGTGCCGATCAAATCGGAACGATTATTCGTGGCTGGGTCGGTCGCAGCACCGGCATCTTCGGTCCGGTGTCCTTGCACGTGGCCGGCGAAGCGGGAATCGCCGATCTCTATGTATTTCCGCGGGACAACGGACTGACGTGGCGCGTCGAACTGCAGGGCAATCTGCCCAAGAACGCGGAGCTGCGCTGGAGGATCGCCGCGCGCGCCGGCACGCCGCCGCTCCTTGCCGGGGTACAATCCGCGGTGACAAGCCGGCTCGAATGGCAGACGGGATCGGGCGGCATGAAACCCTGGTCGGACCGGGCCGCGAATCTATATGAACTCGAGACGGCCTTGTACTCCGGGGACCGGTGTCTCGATCTACGCACCCAGCGTTTCGGCCTGCGCCAGTTGACGACTCAGGGCACCGGCTTGCGGCTCAACGCCCAGCCCGTTTATCTGCGGGGAGTCTGCGAGCACGGGTATTATCCTGAAACGTGCACGCCTCCCACTGACCTCGCGTGGTATCGCAATCATATCCGGCGTCTCAAGGAGATCGGTTTCAACTGGCTGCGGTTTCACACGTCCGTTCCGTTGGAGCCTTACCTCCAGGCCGCGGACGAACTGGGCATGCTGATCCAGGTCGAGGCTCCCGCCGGCCACACGTTTGCCGAGTGGGGCGACATCCTCCGCTTTTGCCGCGCGCACCCCTCGGTGGTTCTCTATTGCGGCGGAAACGAGGAGATGCTCGACGAGAAGAAGATCGAATTTCTCGCCCAATGTGCCGCCGAAACGCACGCGACAGTTCCGGATGCCCTCTTTAATCCCCATTCCGGCCTGCGCGGCGTCGAGTACGGACTCAGCCAGGCCGAAATGAAGGTGCTCGCACGGCTGCCGTTTCCGCACCATGCGGCGCGGTTGGCCCGGCTGAAGGAGTTCTCCGACGTCTTCGGTGCGTACGCGCTGGGCCGGCTGAGCTACGGGACCCTGCAGGGCGAACCGCGGAAGCTCGACGATGATCTCGTAATCTACGAACGCCCGTGTCTCTCGCACGAAATGGGCATCTGCAGCAGCTATCTCGATCTCAGTCTGGAAGAACGCTACCGTCCGCTGCGCATCGGCCCCGATCTCTTCTCCGGCGCCCGCGAGAATCTGCGCCGCGCTGGATTGCTCGAACGCGCGCCCGTCTATCTGCGGAACTCCGCCGCCTGGCAGCAGCTGATCCTCAAGGATGCCATGGAAACCGCGCGTCACGTCCGCCGCCTGTCCGGCTACGATCTGCTCGGCGCCAACGATGCGCACTGGCATCGCACGGGCTACGATTGCGGCCTGCTTAACGAGTTTGACGAATTGAAGCCCGGGCGCACAACCGAGGACATCCAGAGCTACAACGGGGAAAGCGTCCTGTTGATCAGCGACCAGCGCGAGCGCAACCTGACGGCGGGGCGATCCCTGAAACGGACGTTGTCCCTCTCCTGGTTTGGCGAAGGCCCGCTGCGGAATGCAACGCTGCGCGTTTCGCTGGTCGCGAGTGATGGCACGTCGCTCGCCCGGACCGAACCGGCGCTGGCGACCGTCAATTCCGGGACGGTGACCGAAATTGCCGCGCTGAATCTCCCGACCCCGGTGCTGGCGCGTCCCACCAAGGCGTCGCTGCACGTTGAACTGAACACGCCGGCCGGGATGGTGCGCAACCAGTGGGATTACTGGCTGTTTCCCGAAGCCAACGCGGCGACTCCCGGCAACATTATAGTCGTCTCCGCGCTCGATGCGAACGCCCTGCAGGCGCTGGCGGCGGGCGGGCGGGTCGTACTCCTCGGCAGCAAACCCTTTCCATCCCAGTCCATGAGTTTTCAGATGGGCCTCGCGGGCCGTCCCGAAGGCAACCTCGCCACCGTGATTGCCCGCCATCCGCTGACCGATGGATTCCCCCACGATGGCTACTGCGACTGGCAGTTCCACAAAATGCTCACCGGCGCGACCCCGGTGCAATTCAACACCCTCGCGGACATGTTCGACCCGATTATTGAAGTCGCGAGTTCATATAAGAATATTCGCAAACAGGCGGTTCTATTCGAGTGCCGGGTGGGTGCGGGCCGCTTGCTCGTGTGCTCCCTGCAATTGCCTGCCGCGGATCCAGCGGCCGCTTACCTTCGCGGTTGCCTCTTGACCTATGCTGCTGGCGGCGACTTTCAACCGCGCACGGAAATTTCGCCCGACCGGCTCGCGACGCTGCTCGGCCCCGGCGGTCGCAAGCCCGAGCGCCCGCGCCAGACCGACCAGGGCTTTGACGAACGCGGGCAGGTGCCCAAGCGGAAATAGTCGCCAGCACCAGTGGGTTCCAGCGCCTGAAATCAGGAAGCGGTTTCAGGTTGGGGCGGAGTCGGACAGGCGCACATAGCATTTTCAGGCAAGTGTCTTTCGTGGTGGGCCGGCCGCGGGCGGAGCGCACGGCCCACCTCGGATCGCGACACCGCTGTTTCTTCACATCGGAAACGACCTTGGCCTCGGCCGTGTAGATGTCGCCGGTCACAGCGACGGTGACGCCCGGAGCGGCAGCGACAAGCGTGCCGGCCGCAGCCAGCGCGACGGCCCCGATCAAACCCAGCGTCGCCAGGAACTGGCGCTTCGATGTTCGCAAATCAGTGAACGGTTGGGTGTGCACACTCATGCCTCCAAGATGGCAAACGGCCACCGATCCCACAATCACCCGTTCAGGGGAGACTCCAAAACTTGGGGAGCCGGGCAAACCTGATGGCGATCACCCGGGCGGCGCTTGCCTCTCGGCCAATCACTCGCGGCGGACAAGCTGGCGGGTGTCCCACAACATCAGTCGCTTGCCGCCGTCGGTCACGAATCGAATCCAGTTGCCCGCATTTCCTTCGCCGGCGTGCACGCGAAACGTGTGCCGGCTCAGCGGCAACAGGCGGCCGACACCCGTCAACTCAAGGGTCAGCTCAGGCCCGGGAATCCGGCGAACGGTGAATACCTTGCCCGCCTGATCGGCATAGTCGCCGGTCAGGGCATCGAGCCTTCGGGTGTCCGCCTGGGCGGCGAGAATCCGAAGCAGCGGGTGGATCAAGTCGCGCGTCCAGGGACCGTTGGTCGAGAAGACCAAACCGAGACCGACGTCCGGACGGATGACGATGCGCGAATAAAAGTAATTCCACGCTCCGATGTGATACCAGTGGGGCAGATTTTCGCGCCAGGCATGGTGCCAGCCGAGGCCGACGGCGGTCGATTCGCCCGCCGGCACCAGCGCAGTGAAGAGAAGATCTTTCACCGCGTCGGGAATGGGCGCCGCCGGCCCCTCCGCCAGATGCGCCTGCGCGAAGCGCCCGATGTCGTCGACCGTGGAGACCAGGCTGGAGGCGGGCGACTGGGCGTCAAAAAGCGGGGAGGCCGGAAGCGGGGTGAGTCGTCCGTCCTGCAGCCGATAGGAGGTTGCCAGGTCGGGATGAGGCGGCCGGGTGGTGAGGCCGCTGGCCTCGAGGCGCAGGGGCCGCAGGACCCGGTCCCGCAGCAACTCGGCAAAGCCCAGACCGGTCGCACGCTCCATGGCCGCGCCCACCAGAGAGAATCCAGTATTCGAATACTTGTATTGTAATCCCGGTTGCGCCGTCAAACCGGAGGCGCGGGTCCAGGCGAGCAGTTGCGCCAGCGAATAGGAGTGGTCCGGCTGGCCCCAGCCGTTGGTGAGGCCGGACGTGTGGCTGGCCAGGCGGCGCAACGTGATCGGCGGCGCGCCCGGCTCCGGATAGCGCGGCTGGAATTCCGGCAGATAGCGGGTGAGCGGCGCGTCGAGATCAACCCGGCCCTCGTGGGCCAGTTGGGCCAGCATCAGCGTGGTGTAGACCTTCGTGATCGATGCCATCTGCCAGCGGGTGGCGACGGTGACGGGCCGCTTTTGGGCGATGTCCGCCAGCCCAAACGCGCCGCTCCAGAGGAACCCGCTGGCGTTGACCGCCGCCACCGCAATGCCGGGGGCCTTTGTGGTCGGGTCGGCGAGCCACTGCCGGACGGCCTCCGCAACCTCGGGCGGCGGTTCGGCCGGCGCCGCCTTCAGTGCCGATCCCAATGGCAGGACGAGCAGCAGCAGCAGGTCGGCGCGGAGATTTCTGACTGGAAATCGGATTTTCATGGGCTCGGACCGCGCCGGGGATGGCGCAGGGGGCGGACAAGAACTGAACCAATTTCTCGCATCTCCCAAGCCCAAAGCGGGAGGCCTTTGCCCCGATTTCACCAAGGCGGCACGGCCCTGCCCGCGCCTGCAGGGTTTGGATGTAAGCGGCGTGTGCCCGACGAGGCAGGTCGCGAATTGCGAATCGCCGCTGGTCCCCGGCCCTCATTCGCGTTTCGCGACATGACCCCGTGGCGCGCTTCGCATCCCAATTGCGCGACCGGTCGCGCAATTGACTTGGGCGCACCCACGCGCGCGGCGAGTTCAGCCGGGGATTCAGTCGTGCTCGTTCTCTTAATCGTTCCCCGCGCTCGCGGAATTGTGCGAACGAGAAAGAGAACGAGGAACGATCCGGTCGCGATATTTGGCGCCAGAATTGTTGGCGGAACATGGCGGCCTTACGGGTGGAACGAGTGATATACCGGGAGAACGGCCGCGCGCGGAGCGCACGGCCCACCTTTGCCGTGCCATCAAACGTGTTACTTTCCTGCGGGACCAAAACTTGTTTCGGAGTGGGGGCACTTAAGAAACAGCTCCGTTGTAAGATCGGCGCCGTCCTGCTGTCCCACGATCAGAACGTCCCCTTGAGCCCGAAGGTCCACAGCGAGCCGTGATCGAGCCGCTGGCGGAACTGCGCGTGGGACGGCGTGGTCGGGCCGGAGATTTCCGCATCCTCGTAGGTCGCGCCGATATTGCGGAGGTTCACAAAGAACCCGAGCCGCTTCCAGGGAAAGTACTCGCCGAGCACATCGACATAAAGCCGCTTCGAGGCCCAGTTGAACGTGCCCGGACCGATGCTCTGGCTCACCGGAACTTCACCGCGACGCTGACGGCCGCGATAGTTCCAGTTGACGCGGACATTGTATTTCTCCCGGGTCAGGCTCACGCCCCAGCTGCCGCTGCGCGGAGTATAATTGGAACCGGCGAAGCTTCCGAGACTGGGTCCGGTCGCCCGCTGGGCGCTCCCGTTCGCAAACACCTGGATGCCCCGCGCCCAAGGCGGCAGAAACGTGAGGACCTGCTTGTAATTGAAATCCACCCCGGTCATCCGCACCACGCCCTGCACATTGACCTGGGTCGAGACTTCGTAGTCGCCATAGGTGCCGGGATCCAGCCCGTAGAGGCTGAGGAACGCGGGCGTCGCGGGAAACACGCTGCCCCCAAACGCATTGCTGAAATCGCGCCGGAACGCGCCGACCGCGAACAGGCCGACCCCGCCGAAATAGTACTCGAACCGCACGTTCCGCGACTTCGCCGTCCACGCCTTGATCCCCGCGTTGTTCACCGCGATCCGATTGGTCGCGCTCGGCGGGCTGTCGGTGTTCGGCAGCGTGACACCGCCGGCGTATTGATTGAAATCGGGCCGGCCGATCGACTGGTAGTAGGCCGCGCGGACAATGAGGTTCTCCCGCAAATTGTAGCCCGCGTTCAGGCTCGGGAAGAGCCGGAGGTATTCCTTGTCGGTCTTCGTCCCGCGATCGATGAACGTCAGCCGGGACATTTCCAACGGTACCGCCGTGATGGCTTGGGTCTGCCCGTTGGCGCCCAGGATCGGCCTGCCCTGGGCGTCGCGCCGGACATTCCGGCCCGGATCGGTGAGCGGCCCCTCGGCCGTGACGTTCGTTTGCTCGGCCCGCACACCTCCCACCAGCTTGAGCCGGCGTTCCAGCAGGGCGAGATCACCCCGGAGGTAGGCGGACGAGACCAGCTCCTCGGCATGCTTAGAGGTGCTCACGGTGGAGCGATAGGCGCTGTTCTCGTCGATGACGAACTGCCCCGGATTCGCCCGATAGTATTCGTACGCCTTCACGTTGCTGACGCCATCCGTGCGGGGAAAACCATAAGGTGGAATGCGCTGCGACATGCCGGGGTCGAGGAACGGAAGCGCCGAGTCATCGTTCCCCACCGGGGTGGTGCTCGTGCGTCCGTCGCGGCCCGCAAAGGTGAACGGAGGATTGGTGCCCCGCAGTTCGCGCATCGCGTGGCGCAGGTCGATGCCTCCCTTCAGCGTCAGCGGCAGACGCCAATCGAAATCGCGCCGCAGGTTCGCGTAGGCGCTGCGCTGGGTGTCATACGTCGTGTCCTCGCTGTCGTTGCCGGAGGCCAGCACGTAGTTGCTCAGGTTATACGGATCCACCACGGCGCCCGTCGCGGTATCGGTCACCCGGATCGTCCCCGGCCGGAGGTAGAAGGTGTCCGAGAACGCAACCGTCACGCCCGTCCGGCGAGCGACGGTATTGCGGAAAAATCCCGCCCGGCCGCCTTGGTTCTCGTCCCGCGCCGAGGACAGGCCTGCTCCGGCCACGCCTTTCCAGACTGGTCCGTCATGCCGCCAGACAATGGTCGGCATGTAGGTCCGGTTCGTCCGGTGCCGCTCGCCGCGCGTGAGCTGGATCTCGCCCGGACCAAAGCTCGACGTCGGCGTGAAATTTCCCGGGAGCACCGAATTGAGGTTGAAGACCGCGGTGTTGTTCTTGAACCAGACGTCGAACGACGAGTACTGGAACGAAAGCGCCAGGCGGTCGTAGCGCGTCAGCCTGTAGTCGAGCGTCGCGCCGACGGCGTTGCGGGCCGTCACCTTGGGCGCATCCAGGACGGTGAAACTGCTCAGGTACGGGCGGTCCGGCGTGGTGTGGGGAAACGTCGTGCCGTTCGTGGCCGTGCCGCCGCCCCGCCAGGTGTTGGTCGCGATGTCCTGCGCCGAGTACTGGGTCGAGTGCCCGCCCGACAGCGTGTAGCCGAATCGCGCATTCACGGGCGCCACATAGGAGAAATCGAAGCCCGGGTGCACATTGCGCGTCGGGTTCGTGCGCGGGCCCGGCACCTTGTCGAAGTCGCGCGCGTTGTCCCGCATCATGATGTACGCGCTGCCATTGAACACCGGTTTCGAACGTTCGAAGGAACTTCGCGGCACCATGTTGAGGGAGCCCGCCAGCGCCGCGCCCTGCGACTCCGGGGTCGGCGAGTAGGACACCTCGATGCGCGCGAGGCTGTTGTTCGAAACCATGTCGACCTGCACCGCCCGCCCGGTGCCGGCGCCCTGGGCACTGGCCAGACTAAAGCCATCGACGGTCACCGGCACGTTGTCGGACGAAACGCCATTGATCGAAATGAACCGCATGTTGCCGCCGCTGTTCTCGATGGAGACACCCGGCAGGAACTTCATGACCTCGGCCACGTTGCCCTCGGCCACGCCGCCGAATTCATCGGCGGAGATCACGTTCATCATGTTCGCGGCAAAACGCTGCTCGTTGATCGCGATCGCGGCGCCGTCCATCTCCCGCGAGGTGCCGACCACAAACTTGTCCAACCGCACCACGCCGTCCGGTTCGGCCCGCGTCTCGAACGTCTGCAGACTGACGTTATGCGAGACGCTCTGCCCGGCCGCCACCGCCACATCGTCAGTCCGCGGCAGCAGGCCGGTGAAGAAAACCCGCACCTTCGCCGTGCCGGCCGGGACGTTGGGCAACCGGTAGTTGCCGTCCGAGTCGGTGAACGCCTCCAACGGCGTCCCCTCGATCGTGATACGCGCGCGCTCAACGAAGTCCCCGCTGCGGGTGTTGAGCACGCGGCCTTCGATGGTGCCGGTGGCGGACTGGGCCAGCGCCGAAAGCCCGGAAGCCAGCCAGACCAGGGCCATGGCAAGACGCGCACGACCGAAGAGACGGGAGAGAGCAAGCGGAGGGTTCATCATTGGTTCGAGGGGTGTGTTCTGTGGTGGCAGATCGAATCGGGCACGCCGAAGCAATCGAAGCCGAAGTCGGGGAGGCGTGGCCGGGCGAAGATCCGAATAGACGCCGGAGCCCGGTCGTCGTCGAATACAAATTCCCCTTCGTTGGGGCCCGTTCCCCGCTGGCAACGGGCAACTCTAATGTCGGGCGCAGGGGCGTCGCCCCGCCCTCACAGTGATCCGCGCAGGCCGAAATCGAACCGGCGGCTGGTCTGGCTCACGGTCTGAGGCTGGTTGCGGCGGGCCTGATATTGGACAGGTGAATCTTCGAGGAGATTGGAGATGTTCAAGAAGAGGCTGAACCGTTTGTTGATCCGATAGCTGGCCAGGACATCAACCGTGGTGCTGGCCTCGGTGTAACGCCAATATTCGGTGGACCGCTCGTCCCAGCTCGACAGGCGCTCGGCCTGATGTTGCGCGAGGATTCGGCCCGACAGGCTCTTGCCCGAATAGGAAATGCCGGCGTTGATCATCCGCGGGACAAATCCCGGGATGTCGCTCGTGACCGAACCGTCCGGCGTCGAATAGTTGCCCTGGGTGTCCAGCAGGGTGAGATTCGCGAACACCCCGAAGCGATTCAGCCAGCCGGGCAGGAAGATCAGTTGCTGACGGTAGTCGAACTCCACGCCCTTGACCCAGGCCCAGGCAACATTCCCGGTCGTGTTCAGCATCCACCCATCGTAGGCGGGAAGGAATCCGTCCTCGGGCCCGATGACCCGGGACACGTTGAAGATGAGGGCATCGATCGTCTTCCGGAACAGATTAACGCCAAAGATTCCGCCGGACTTGAAGTAATACTCCGCGCCGAGATCGAGGTTCTTCGTGTATTGCGGCCGCAGATTCGTGTTGCTCATCGTGATCGTCCGGAGCGTCGGCTCGATCACACTTTCCGGGAGGATGTTCTTCCACGGCGGCCGCCCGATGCCGGTCGACCAGGCGGCGCGGAAGATCAAATTGTCCCGCGGCTCGTACTTCAGGTGGAAGTGCGGAAACACATTGTGATATTTCCCCGTCCGCGTCTCCTTGCCGACCCATTCGTTGGGCGTACCCCCCACCCCCACCCCGCGATTCCTCACCGTGGCCGTGCCCTTCGCCTGCGTCCATTCCGCGCGCACGCCGGGCAGGAAATCGAATTTCCCCACTTGCACATCGCCCATCACGTAGGCGCCCTCGATACGTTCTCCAGCGTGCCCGTTGTGCTCATTTTGTTTCTGCACATAAAGCAACATGTCCTCCCGCCACAGCTGCGGCTGCGTCTTCAAGCTCTCCCGCACGCGCTTGATGTCGGGAATCAAGGATGACGGGTAGCGGCCAAACGGGTTGATCGATTGCGTCCCGACCAGATCCGCGTTCTTGCCCAGATAGCTGTATTGATGCTCGCCGCGATCGATGTCGCGGACCACTTCGCGGTAGCGCAGCCCGGACTTCAACGTGATCGGGATCCGTGTCCGCAGCGCGCGCTCGAGATTCAGGGACAGTCCCGTCTGCTCCTCGTCCTGGGTGGCGTCGAGCTGCTGCATGAGATTCACCGTCCCCACCGCATCGACATTCGTGGGCAAGGTGCCGCCGGTGAACGTCACCTCCGGGCACAGGAAGTCCTTCGTCCGGTCGATCCGGACGTTCGAGCCGGTGAGGTCGAACTGATAGGTGCCCAACCCGTCCGGCCACTCGCGGCGTTTCGCGTTGCCCCAGGAAAACGAGGCGTTGAATTCGATCCGGGTGTCCTCGAGCGCGGTGTAGCGACCGCTGAAGTTCAACGCGTACGTCTCGCGATACTGATCCTGCCCGCGATTGTCATAGCGCAGCTGCCGCACCGACAGGAAATCTGTGACGTTTTCCGTAAAGGTATTGAGGACGCCGCCCTCGCCGCGCCCGCTCGGATACGCGACGACGTTGCCGTTGGCGTCGCGCAGCGGCACCGCCCCGTCGATATTGCCCAGGCCCGCGCGCACCCGGTCGGGCGCGTACCAAAACCGGCCGGTGGGATCGAAAATCAGCACGTGGTTGCGATTGGTCAGCCGCCAGTCGGCGGTGTCCGCGTGCGAATAGCGGTGTTGATAGAGCAAACCGAGCTGCATCACCAGCGTGTCCCGCGGCTTGTAGTCAAATTTGATGCCCGCCCCGGTCCGATCCTCGTACTTGATTTCCTGCGCCGCGCGAAAACTGCTGACGGGCATTTGTTGCCCCGCCTTGAGCCCGGGCACCTGATCCGTGAAGTAGTCGGTTATGATCTGTTCGACGTTGGAATAACGGCGATTGTGGTTCAACGAAAGCGAGTACCCGAACCGGCGGCTCGCGCCAAGAATGTCGCTGTGCTCCAGGCTAGCAAGGTAGCCCATTTCCTGCACCTGGTAGCTGGGGCTGGCGATCCCGCCGACGGAATAGGAGGTCCGGCGCCCCTTCCGATCGAGCGCGCTCTTCGTGATCAGGTTGATCGTGCCGCCAACCGCGTCGGCATCCATGTCCGGCCGTGGCGTCTTGAAGACCTCGATTCGCTCGATCATGTCGCCCGGAATCTGGTTGATATCCACGCTGCGGGTCGTGCCCGAGGCCGTGGAATCGCTCGGCGTCGCCAGGGCGCCGCCGTCGACCCGGACCAGGTTGAACTCGCCGGCGATGCCCCGAATGCCCGTGCCGCCCGTCATCCCGGCGAGCCGGCTGATGCTGAGGCTGCCGTCGGCCATTTCGCCAAACGTTTTTGACGAAACGGCATCCACAATGGTGGTGGCCTGCCGCCGCAGCATGATCTCATCCGCCTCCCCGCGGCGAAAATTCACCACGTAGGCATCCATCTCGACGATATCGGACGACAACTCGAGTTGCACGATGGTGTCTCTTCCCCCCTGGGCCTGGACCGGACGCGATGCGGAATTGAATCCGGCGTAGGAGGCGACCACGACGTGTTCGCCGGCGGGGACGGCGCGCAGCGTGAAGGATCCGTCCCGCTCGGTTGACGTCGTCAACGACGTCCCCACGAGCACCACCCGCGCGCGCTCGAGGGGGGCGCCCGTGGCCTTGTCCATCACGCGGCCGGTGATGATACCGGTCTCGGATCGGACCGTGCTGCCTGGCGGAACGGTCGATCCGGTGGAGCTGGGGTGCGCGGCATGGGCTGCGTCCGTTGGCGCCAAGGCCAGGGCGAACCAGGCAATGAACAGGGCAATCGGGCACTTGGTCTTCATGGTTTGCGCCTCTCAATTTTTGCCGGACGACTGAGATTGGGCCATCGGGAAGGAGCTCTCTACGCCGCTTGGTCGCGTCCGCCCGCCTGATGATCGCCATGGCGCCGGAGCCCATTCAAGGAGCAATTCAACCCCTCGTTTGATATAAGGAATTCTTGGACACGTTGCGCCCCTGACTTCCCGCCGCGGATCGCTCCGAAGCCTTTGCCGACCATCTCCTAATCGACGCTCAGGCCTGCCGGCCCTGCCGCAAGCGATCGAGGAACACCGCCACGATGATGACGAGGCCGATGATGATCTCCTGAAAGTAGGTGGGCCAGCCCATCTGCTGCGAGCCGTTGCGGAGCACGGCCATGATCAGCGCGCCAATCATCGAGCCCAGGATCGTGCCAACCCCGCCGGACAGGCTCGCGCCCCCGATGATGACCGAGGCGATGATGTCGAGTTCGAGCCCGCTCGCCACCGTCGGGTCGCCCTGGCGCAGGCGGGAAAGCTGGAACAGCCCGGCCAGTCCGAAAAAAACGCCGGCGAGCGCATAGATCGCGATCTTGAGCCGCACCGTCGGGATGCCGCAAAGGCGGGCGGTGGCCTCGTTGGATCCGAGCGCGAACACGTGCCGGCCAAAAACGGTGTTGCGCAGCAAGAGCGCGGTGAGCACGGCCAGTACCATGGCGACCCACACGCCGGCGGGAAGCGAGTAGCCCCGCGGATCCGCGGTGGTCATCCAGCCGTTGATGGGCGAGGTCTCGTAGTTGATGGTCTGGTTGTCGGCCATCCATTTGGCCGAGCCCCGCGCCACGCCGAGCGTGCCGAGCGTGATGATGAAGGGCGTCATCCGCAGGCCGGCGATGGCGGCACCGTTGAGCAGGCCGATCAGCCCGCCCGAGGCCAGCATGGCGCCGACGACGGCCGGCGCGCCCCAACCCTGCCGCGTGAGCAGCGCCCCGATGACACTCGTGAACGCGATAATCGAACCGACAGAGAGATCGATGCCGCCGCTGACGATAATCATGGTCATGCCGAGCGCGCCGACCGCGACGATCACCGTCTGGGTGAAGATGATCTTGAAATTGTGGAACGTCAGAAAATATTCGCGCGTCTCCGTGGGGATCGAGAACAGCACGATCACGAGGATGAGCCCGATGAACGGGCCGCCCTGCGCGAGGAGTTTCCTGAAGGTGGGGTTCATCGGAAATTGTTTTTTACCACGTCGAGATCTGGTCGGGTGAGGCCGCCACCGAAAGAAACGCCCCAAAACATTTCTGCCCACGGAACACACGGAAAACACGGAACCGAATCCGCGAGTGCCGGCGCAATCGCGTATGGACAAACCCATTATTCGGCGAGCGAATTCCTGCTTTCGAAGTGTTCATGATTCGCCTCTTCCGTGTGTTCTGTGTGTTCCGTGGGCAACCCTTGCTTAATCGCGACGCCTCACGCCGTGCCAGTGGCGGTGCGCATGATCTCGAACTCGCTCCACTCCGCGCGGGGGCGGACCGCGGTGAGTTCACCGCGGCACATCACACCGATCGTGTCGCAGAGGCCGAGCAACTCGGGCAGGTAGCTGCTCACCAGCACCACGGCCTTGCCCGCCGCGGCGAGTTCGCCGATGAGCTGGTAGATCTGCGCCTTGCTGCCGACGTCGATGCCGCGGGTCGGCTCGTCGAGCAGGAAGATGCGCGCCGGATGCTCGAGCAAACGGGCGAGCGCAACCTTTTGCTGGTTGCCGCCCGAGAGCTGGCTGATCGGCTGCGCCGCATCGCGACACTTCACCCCCAGGGCATCGACCCAGCGTTGCGCGGCCTCCCGCTGCCGACCCGCGCTCACCCAGCCAAAACGGCCAAACGCCTCCTGCTTCGTCAGCGTCAGGTTGTCGGCGAGGGACTGGTTGAGCATCAGGCCCTCTTCCTTGCGGTTCTCGCTCAGGAAACCCACGCCCTGCCGCCAGCGGGCGCGGGGCGTGGCGTGGCGGGCCGGCGCGCCGACGACGCACACTTCGCCGGCATCGAGGTCGTCGAGCGCGAACACGGCCCGGATCAAGTCCGTGCGGCCGGCACCGATCAACCCGGCCAGACCGAAAATCTCCCCGGCCCGCACCGCGAGACTCGCCCGCCGCAGACGCGGGGCACTCGCCGCGGATTTCACGGCGAGCACGACCGCCCCGAAGCCGTGGGCGGTACGCGGATACAGGTCTTGCACCTCGCGGCCGGTCATCAGCCTGACGAGATCGTCGGGCGCCGCGGCCATCATCGGTCCCGAGCCGACCGTCTCGCCGTCCTTGAGCACGGTGTAGCGGTCGGCTACCCGGCAGCACTCCTCCAGGAAATGACTGATGTAGATGATGCTCACGCCCTGCGCCCGCAGTCCGAGGATGGTCGCGAACAGTCGATCGGTGTCGGCTGACGTGAGGCTGCTCGTGGGTTCGTCCATGATCAGCACCTGCGGTCGGGTGAGCAGCGCACGGGCGATCTCGATCACCTGCTGCTCGGCGATCGTGAACTGGCCCGCCGGCCGGTCGAGATCCATGGTCTCGTGGCCGAGTTGGGCGAGGGCGGCGCGGGCGCGCTCGCGGGAAGCGCGGCGGTTCACCCAGCCGAACACGGCGGACTCGGCGCCGAGGAGGATGTTCTCCTGCACGCTGAGGTGGAGGGCGAGGTTGAGTTCCTGGTAGATCATGGCGACGCCCTTCAGGCGGGCGTCGTGCGGGTCCGCCGGGATGTAGGGCCGGCCGCCGAGTTCCATGGTGCCGGCGTCGGCGGCGTGCGCGCCGCTCAGAATTTTCATCAGCGTGCTCTTGCCCGCCCCATTCTCGCCGATCAGCGCGTGGATCTCACCGGGCGCGACGTCGAACGACACACCCCGCAAGGCGTGCGTCGCGCCGAAGGCCTTGGCGATGCCGGAGAGGCGGAGCAGGGGCGCGGTGGTTGAGTCAGAAGCCATCATCGCAACGCAATTCTCCATACACTTCTTGTCATTCTGAGCGCAGCGAAGAATCCAGTCCGACGCCCGAATGCGGTCGCGCCACTGGATTCTTCGCTGCGCTGCCAATGAACTCCCGTGTTTGTCATTCTGACCCGGAGCGGGAGCGGAGGGGAAGAATCCAGCAGGATCCTCGCATGCGGCCGTCGTGTTGGATCCTTCGCTGCGCTCAGGATGACCGGCAAAAGTGAGTTCATATAGGGTACCACCCAACGGCTCGGCGTTGGTTTTTGGTCTCAGAATGACAGGAGAATGAAATCATTGGGATTCAGAATGTGGCTTCAAAATTTCAAACCATCCTTCTGCGAGATCATGCCACATTGGATTTGACTGTTGGATCAGCGCAACCTTCTTGGCCCGCAGCCACCCCTTGAGCTGCGTTTCGCGTGCAATGGCATTGGCGACATCTCGAAAATCTTCGAAGTACACGAGCCGCGTCACGTGGTATCGCTTTGTGAAGCTATCGGTAGTTCCTTCACGGTGCTGCCAAACGCGGCGCTCGAGCGAGTTGGTCACGCCAATGTAAAGGGTTCCGTGCGGTTTGCTGGCGAGAATGTAAACCCAGTAGCTGCGATGTGTCGCGTGGTCGGCCATCCCGCTGGATTCTTCCCCGTTCGCTTCGCTCAGGGCTTCGGCTTCAACGCGTTCAGAATGACAGGGAGGCTGAACAACTGCGATGCGAGCGCACGATTGCCCCCTCACTTCAGATACGTGTCGAGCGGCGGATGGACCATCTCCGCCATGGCGGGATCGTTGAAATTTGCCTTGGTGACGAAACCGACACCCGTGTCGATCAGCGGCGTGACCTTTTCCCCGCGCAGCACGGCGTAGGCGGTCTTCACGCCGAGATAGCCCATGCGCATTGGATTTTGCACCACGAGGCCGTCGATATGGCCGGACATCAGGCCGGCATTAAGCGTCTCACCCGAGTCGAAGGCCACAAACTTGACCTTGCCCGCCAGGCCGGCGTCGCGCAGCGCGAGCAACATCCCCGCCGCGGACGACTCGTTGCACGAGAAGATGCCGGTGACCTGCCGGCCGAAGCGGTTGAGCAGATTCTCGGCCGCCTGCTTGCCGGTGTCGCGGGTGGCGCCGGCGTACTGGTCGCTCGAGAGAATCTTGATGCCGGGAAAATCCCGCTTCATCACCTCGAGAAAACCCTCCTCGCGCTGTTCCGTGCTCGCCGAGCCGACCATGAGGCGGAGCATGATGACGCTGCCCTTGCCGCCGAGGAGCTTGCCGAGTTCGCGCGCCCCGATGCGGCCGCCCTCCCGGTTGTCGGTCAAAACGGAACTCGCCGGAGCCTTCGAATCGAGCATGGAGTCGATCACGATGACGGGGATTTTCGCGCGAACCGCCGTCTCGACCGGTGCCGCGAGCGCCTTGCGATCGAGCGGGGCGAGCACCATGGCGCTGACGTGCCGGCCGATGAAATTTTCGACCACCTGCACCTGCTGCTCCCGGTCATCCTCCTTGAGCGGGCCCTTCCAGATGATCTTCACCGCGGTGCGGCCGGCGGCGGCGTTGATTTCGCGCTCGGCCTTCACCGCGCCGGCATTGATCGATTTCCAGAATTCGTGCGTCGTGCCCTTGGGGATGACGGCGATGGTGTAGGTCTCGGCCGCGCCGGCAATCGGCGCCGCGGCGAGAAGCAGGAGGGCAAGGATTTTTCTCATGGGAGCGCAGACAAGCGTAAAGCCAGGGCGGGGGCGCTCAGTTAGCCAAAACCACGATCGGGTTGGCGAGCGGAAACACGCGGTCACCGTCGCTTCGGGCACGGCATCGACCCCCACCGGGCGGTCACGCTGAGCGCGTTGCAGCCGAAGCCCTGCGCAAAGCGAACGTGGAAGCGCGCGCCATGCGGCTCAGTGTCCCTTGCTTGCGTCCACCCCGAGGAGATCAGGCGCCTTGCTGAGCTTCGACCAGAAAAAGCCGTAGCACGCAATGAGCGCGAAGCACACGAGCGGCATCAGGAAGCTGGTCGACATGTTGTAGAGGTCGCCCAGCCGCCCCATGAGCTTGGGCATCAGCGCGCCACCGGTGATCGACATGACGATGAAGGCCGACGCTTTCTTCCGGGAATCCGGCCCAAGGCCGAAGATCCCCAGGGCGAAGATGGTCGGGAACATGATCGACATGAAGAAGAAGGTGCCGAACACGGCCACCACCGACAGCCAGCCAACCTTCGCCACCACAAGTCCGCACAACAGGAAGTTGATGAGCGCGTAGGTGCCCAGCGCGCGGTGGGCCGACGTCTTCCGCAAGATGGCCGCCCCAATCACCCGGCCGATGAAGAAGAGAAAGAAGCCGACGCTCAGCATCCGGCTCGCGCCGCGGTCGTTGAGGTGCCAGGCGCCTTTCGTCTGTTCAAAGCCGTCCTGCAAATACCAGCTCATCACGCCACCGCTGCGGGCGCTTTCGGAAATCGCCGGCAGCTCCGAAATCATGTAGTTGATGAAAAAGCTGAAGATGCCCGCCTGGGCCGCGACATAGAGAAACTGCGCGAGCGTGGCGCCCGAGAAATGCGGATGCGCCCAGAGGTTGTGCGTGGAAAGTCCGCGCGAGTAGTGCCACAGCCACGCGGCCACGACGGCCAGCGGGACGAGAAACACCCAGCCGGGCACCGCCACTTCCATCACGTAGGACAGGATCGCATACACGGAAAAGACGATGACGCCCGCGCCCGCGAGCATGAGCGCAAAGGCGAGGCCCGGGTGGGGCGCCTTTTCCGCCGGCGCCGCCGCTCCGCGCTCGTCGGTGTGAAATTCGTCCTGCGTCACGATCTCGGGTAGCTTGGCCCGCCAGAACAGGAAGATCAGCACGAGCACAAAGAGGGCGATGAACAGATACGGGATGTAGAGTGTCTTGCTCGCCGCCGCCGCGCCCCCGGTCGTCGCATAAAAGAAATAAGAGGCGATATAGGGCCCGGCGATCCAGCCGAAGCCGTTGAACGACTGGGCGAGGTTGATGCGGAAGGCAGCGTATTGCTTCGATCCGAGGACGGTGGTATACGGATTGGCCACGGTTTCCAGCACCGTGAGGCCCATCGCAACCGCGCACACGCCCACCAGGAACGCCCAGAATTGCGCGATGCTCGTGGCCGGCACGAACCAAAAGCAACCGAGCGAAACGAGGATCAGCCCGAAAATGATGCCGCCCTTGTAGCCGATCTTCCGCGTGACCAGCCCCGCGGGCAGCGCCATCAGCGTATACCCGAAATAGTGCGCAAACTGCACCCAGGCCGACTGCGCCTTGCTCAGGCCCAGGAGGTCCTGGAAGTGTTTGTCCATCGTGTCGATCAGGCTGTTGAGCACGGCCCACAGCATGAAGAGCGTCGCCACGAGGAAAAACGTCGCGGCGTGATTCTGACCGTCCTCGGTCTTGAAGTAGTTCTTTTGAGACATGGGTCGACTGGAGGTTGGAGGGTGGCTGAGTGAAAGGCGGGGCGCGCGCTCGTGAAATCGTTGCAAGGGCGGCCGGGGAGGGTCAACGAACCACGCGGCGCATACTTTGCGAATCACGGCGCATCCATCGACCGCACTCAACACGACCTTCAACAAGGACGATGCTAGTGGCAACGCGCCCCGTCGAGAATGGATATTCTTGGCGATCGCATGGCGATTCTCGGTCGCGGTGTCGCCGCAACCCACCAGGTTGGTCGCTACGTTCGGAAAGTCAGACAAAAGGAAGACCCTGTGCCTCAGCGCAGAGTATGATCTCGCGTCACCCGACGGGCGGCACTTTTTTCGCGCGATGTTCCTTTTGTGGCTGAAGAAGTTCGTCTCGTTCTGGCTGATGCCGTTGCCGTTCTGCCTTACGCTGCTGGTGGCCGGGTTATGGCTCGCGCGATCGCCGCGGCGCGCCCGGCTGGGTCGCGCGCTGGCGATCGCGGGCACCGTCCTGCTGCTGCTGTTCAGCAACAAGACCCTCAGCATGTGGCTCATGCAGCCGCTGGAGGCCCGCCACGCCCCGATCCCGGAGTTGAGCGCGGGCGGACCGCTGCCGGCCGCGCTCGCCGCCTGCCGTTTCGTCGTGGTGCTGGGCGGCGGCCATGGCGACACCCCGGCGCTCCCGGCCACGAGCCAGCTCTCGCCCTCGGGCCTCGGGCGCATCGTCGAGGGCGTGCGCCTGCTGCGCGTGTTGCCCGACGCCCGGCTCATCGTCAGCGGACCCGCGGTGAAGGACAACCCCACCCATGCCGCCGTGCTCGCCCGCGCCGCCGAATCGCTGGGGGTCGAACGCAGCCGCGTGATCCAAATCGACACGGCCCACGACACCGAGGAGGAGTCGCTCGCCACGAAGAAACTCGTCGGCGACGCCCCGTTCGCGCTGGTCACGACAGCGTGGCACATGCCGCGCAGCGTGGCGCTGTTTCGCCGCGCGGGCATGTCCCCCCTGCCCTGCCCGGCCGATTTCAGCGCCAAGCCGACGCCGGACTTCCGCTGGGTGGACCTGCTCTGGGACCCCGAGTCGCTGACGCGCAGCACCTGGGCGGTGCGCGAACGCATCGGCTATCTCTGGATTTGGTTGCGGGGCAAAGGCTGAGGCTGGCGCCGGATCGTCTGGGCCCAGCAATTGTGCTTGTCGCCCCTCGCCCGAAGATACGAACGTAGAGCGCCATGGCTTCCTTTCTTGAAACGTCATTCCAGCGGGACATCGACCGGATACGCACCAAGGTCACGGAGATGGGCCGGCTCGCGGTGGGCGCGCTGCAGGATTGCGTGAAGGCCGTCTCCGAACAAGACCGTGAACTCGCCTACGCCATCATCCTGCGCGACCAGTACGTCGACGACAAGGAGAAGGAAATCGACCGGCTCTGCCTCGAGTTCATGATCCGCCAGCAGCCGGTCGCCCAGCCTTTGCGGTTCGCCTACACCACGATTCGAATCAACCTCGAACTCGAGCGGGTCGGCGACTATGCCGAGAGCATTGCCCGGCAGTTGCTGAAAATCCGCGAGTTTCCCGCGACGTTTCCCCGCGACGATTTCGTGGAGATGGCGCGGCAGTCGATCTCGATGCTGGAGGACGCCATCAAGGCGTTCATTGATCAGGACGCCGAACTGGCGCGGAAGACGATTGAACTCGAGGATGGAATCGACCTGTGGAAAAGCGCGCTGATCAAGGCCCTCGTCCACTTGTTCAGCGAGGGCAAGATGCCCTTTGAAGCCCTCGATCCGTTGACGCTCATGGTCCGGCGTTTCGAACGCGTGGCGGACCAGGCGCGCAACATTTGCACGGAGGTGCTTTATATGTGCACCGGCGAGTATGCAAAGCACCAGGGGTCGGAGGTCTTTCGCGTGCTCTTCGTGGATGAGCACGACGATTGCCTGACCAAGATTGCCGAGGCGGTGGCGAATTCCCTCGGGCAGCCCAAGTTCATGTTCACCAGTGCGGCGCTCGATCCGCGCCCCGTCGCGACGGAAACGCTGCGATTTCTGGAATCGAAGGGCCTCGACCCCTCCTACCTGGTCTCAAAGGCGCTGCACCAGGTGCCCAATCTCGAGCACTATCACCTGATCATCGCGTTGTCACCCGAGGTGAAAAAACGGTTCCCGCGCCGGCCCCGCAAGGGCGTCTATCTCGACTGGAGCGTGGAGGATCCCTCGAAAACCAAGGGAAATCCGGACGACGTCCGGGCCGCCTACGAAAGGGCGTTCAAGAATGTCACCGAGAACATCAACCAGTTTGTACAGGCGATCCTCAAGAGCTGAAACTCGCCGACCACCACCTATGCATCCTTCCTCGCAACATTTCGGTCGAATCCTGCTCGGCCTCGTGACCGCCATCGCCCTCCTCGGCGCCGGCTGCAAACCTAAGGGCGACCGTCCCGGTGGGGGCGGCGCGCGCACCACGATTCAGAACAAGGGATCGGACACGATGGTCAACGTGGCGCAGGTCTGGGCGGAGGAGTACAAGAAAGCCCATCCGGACGTCGACGTGGAGGTTTCCGGGGGAGGTTCCGGCGTCGGGATTGCCGCCCTGACCAAGGGCACGATCGACATCGCCAACGCGAGCCGCGACATGAAGCCGGAGGAAAAGGCCCAGGCGAAGAAAAACACCGGCAAGACGCCGGCCGAGTTCGTCGTCGGCTTCGATGCGCTCGCCGTTTACGTGCACAAGGACAACCCGCTCAACGAAGTCACCAACGAACAGCTGGCCGCGATTTTCGCCGAGGGTGGAAAAGTCACCCGATGGTCCGAGATGGGCGTGAAGGTGCCGCCCGGCCAGGACGAGATTGTGCGGGTCAGCCGGCAATCGAGTTCCGGGACTTATGAATTCTTCCGTGAACACGTGCTGAACAAGAAGGATTTCAAACTCGGTTCGCGGGACATGAACGGATCCAAGGAGGTCGTCGAGCTGGTGGCGTCGACTCCGTCCGCCATCGGCTACAGCGGCCTGGGCTACAACGAGCCCGGCAAGGTGAAGATGTTGAAAGTGTCGCCCAAAGCCGGCCAGCCGGCGATCGAGCCGAGTGTCGCCACGACCTTGAGCAAGCAATACCCGATCGCCCGTCCGCTGTTGATCTACACGTTGGGCGAGCCCGAAGGTAAATTGAAGGGCTACATCGACTGGATCATGTCCGACGCCGGGCAGAAGATCGTCGAACGCAGCGGATACGTTCCGCTCTCGTCCGCGGCCCGCAAGAAGTGACGCCCGCGCCCCCGTCCCGCATGCGTCATCATCCGTTCTGGCGGCCAATCCAGTCCCTTTGTGCGACCTGGCGTCCCGGCCGGTCCGGCAAAGATTTTCGGCCCAATTCCCGAGGCAGGGATGAAGACAGTGGGTCCTCATCGATGACTCTCCAAATCAGGCTGACTGCGTCTCGGTGGTGGGCCGTGCGCTCCGCGCGCGGCTGGACCGGTGCCGCCTTCGTCGCTGTGCACGAAAAAGCCGCGCGCGGAGCGCACGGCCCACCTCATGGCCCGAGCCGGTGCATCCGGCGAGGAATCGGAATCCCAGGCGCATGAAACCAAGCACTGACCAAACTCCACCCGGCGCCGTCTTCGCCGTTCGCGCCGCCAGACGCGCGGCCTGGGCCGTGGCCGGGGAAAAGGCGATCGAGTGGCTGATCTACGCTTGCGGGATCAGTGCGATCGTTTTCGTGCTCGGCATCTTCGTCTTCGTCTTCAAGGAGGCGGCCCCGATTCTCACGAACGAGAATTTCAGCCTTTCCGAGTTTCTGTTCAGCGCCGAGTGGTATCCTACGTCGGAAAGCAACAAGCGTTATGGCGTGCTCGCGATGCTGGCGGGCACCATGAGCGTGACCATGCTTGCCATGCTGATCGCGGTGCCGTTCGGCCTCGGCGCGGCGATCTACCTCTCGGAATTCTGCGGCCAGAAGACCCGCGAAACGCTCAAGATCGTCATCGAATTCCTTGCCGCCGTGCCCAGCGTGGTCTGGGGCTTCATCGGCCTGACCGTCATGAGCAAGCTCATCGTCCAATTCACGGGCGCGCCGGTGGGCGTAAACGTGCTTAACGGCGGCCTCGTGCTCGCGCTGATGAGCGTCCCGATTATTGTCTCGATCGGCGAAGATGCGCTCAAGGCGGTGCCCGACTCGTATCGCGAGGCGGCGATCGCGCTGGGCGTCACCCGCTGGCAGTTGATCTGGCGCGTGCTGCTGCCGGCGGCAAAAAACGGCCTGCTGGCCGCCGTGCTGCTGGGCGTGGGCCGCGGAGTCGGCGAAACGATGGCCGTCCTCATGGCCACCGGCCACGCGGTGCACATCCCAAATAGTGTGCTGGATTCGGTGCGGACCCTGACCGCCAACATCGCCGCCGAGCTGGGCGAGGCTCCGGCCGGCTCGGACCATTACCGCGTGCTGTTTCTGACCGGGGTGCTCCTCTTCACCCTCACGTTCGCAGTCAACCTCATCGCCGACACGATTGTGCGCGGGATCCGTCGCAAATGAACGCTGCACCGCGCCCGGCCATGTTCGCGGAAACTCCCGCTGTCCGCCGCAAGCTGCGACAGGAGACGGTGGCCAAGTGGATCTTCGGCGCGATGGCCGCGGCGATGGTCGTGCCCCTGATCCTCATCGTCGGATATCTGTTCGTACGCGCGGCACCCTCGCTCAGCCTCGATTTTGTTTTCGACGTGCCCAAGCGGGGCATGACCGAGGGCGGCATCTGGCCTGCCTTCGTTGGCACGATCTACCTCGTGTTCATTTCACTGGTGGTGTCCGCACCCATCGGAATCCTTGCGGCCGTGTACCTGAACGAGTACGCCCGCGACAACTGGTTCAACCGGGTCATCAATCTCGCGGTCATCAACCTCGCCGGCGTGCCGAGCATCGTTCATGCCCTTTTCGGGCTGGGCGCTTTCGTCTATGCGGCACGGTTCGGATATTCGATCATCTCCGCGTCGCTCACCCTGGCGATCATGACGCTGCCGGTGATCATCGCCAGCACGCGGGAGGCGCTGGCCAGCGTGCCGCGGAGCTTTCGCGAGGCCTGTTGGAATGTCGGGGCGACGCGCTGGCAGACCATCCGCTCGATCGTGCTGCCCAATTCGATCAGCGGCATCCTGACCGGCGTCATTCTGCAGGTGAGCCGCGCCGCCGGCGAAACCGCCCCGGTCATGTTCACCGGGGTCGTGTTCTTCAAGGCCGTCCAGCGCGGCGACCTGCTGCCCTACTATCTCAACGAGCAATGCATGGCGCTCTCAATGCATCTCTACACGATTTCGACGCAGGTGCCCGGCGTGAAGGAGTCGATTCCCTTCGCCACCGCCGTCGTGCTGCTCGTGCTCGTGATTCTGGTGAACGCCGCCGCGATTTCCGTGCGCGTCTACCTGCGTTCGCGCAAGAAATGGTGACCGTGACCGCCGCCAAGAAACATATCGAAGTGAGCGACCTCCGCCTGTCCTACGGGATGAAGGAGGTGATTCACGGGATCTCGTTTGACGTCTTTCGCGGCGAAATCCTGGGGGTGATCGGCCCGGCGCAGTCCGGCAAGACCTCGCTGCTGCGCTGCATCAACCGCACGATCGACTTCACGCCCGATATTCACGTGTCCGGCACCATCCGGGTGGACGGCGAGGACGTGCGGAAGTCGCGCAACGTCTACGCCCTGCGGCGCAAGATCGGCATGGTGGCGCCGCTGCCCGTCGGCCTCCCGCTCTCGATCTACGACAATGTCGCCTTTGCCCCGCGCAGCGCCGGCTTCAATCGCAAGGGCGAACTCGACCACCTCGTCGAGCAATGCCTCCGCCAGGCCGCGCTCTGGGACGAGGTCAAGGACCGCCTCGACAGCCTCGGCACCAAGCTCTCCGGCGGCCAGCAGCAGCGCCTCACGATCGCCCGCGCCCTCTCCCACCAGCCCGAGATTCTTTGCCTCGACGAATTCAGCATTGCGATCGATCCCGTGACCACCATGCGGATCGAAGAGGTGCTAAAGGAGCTGCGCAAGGACATGACCATCGTCCTCGTCACCAACCTTACCCAGCAGGCGCGCCGCCTGGCCGACCGCACGATGTTCCTGTGGAAGGGAGAGATCGTCGAGCTCGACGCCACCGAGGTGATTTTCGGCGAACATCCGCGGGACCGGCGCACCCGCGACTACGTCGAGGGAATTTTCGGATGAGCGAACCGGTTCAACACAGCATCACGACGCGCGATCTGAACTTGTGGTACGGCAAGTTCCAGGCGCTGCGCAACGTGACGCTCAACATCAAGCACGGCCTGATCACCTCGCTGATCGGTCCCTCCGGCTGCGGCAAGACGACCCTGCTGCGCTGTTTCAACCGCGTCAACGAGCGCTACGGCTACGTCACCACGAGGGGCGAGATCAAGCTGCTGGGAAAAAACATCTATGACGAGGACGTGTCGTTGATCGAACTGCGCAAGTCGATCGGCATGGTCTTCCAGCGGCCCAATCCGCTGCCGATCTCGATTTACGAGAACGTCGTCTTCGGCCTCCGGGTGCACAGCGAGCGCGCCGCCCTGACCAAGCCTGCGCTCGACGAGGCGGTTGAAAAGGCGCTGACCGAGGTGGGACTGTGGTCCGATTTGAAGGACCGGCTCGACGACCGGGCGATCACGCTGCAGCTCGAGCAGCAGCAGAAACTCTGCATCGCACGTCTCCTGCCGCTCAAACCTGAGATTATTCTGATGGACGAGCCCTGCTCGGCGCTGGATGTGGAAGGCACGACCGCGATCGAGGAGTTGATGTTTTCGCTCAAGGGCCAGTATACGATTGTCATCGTGACGCACAACATGGCCCAGGCCCGCCGCGCCAGCGACGAGTGCATCTTCATGTTGCTCGGCGAGCTGATCGAGCACAGCCGCACCGAGGACCTGTTTTTGAACCCGGCGCAGCCCAAGACGGCCGAGTACATCGAAGGTCGTTACGGTTGAGTTTTCCGTGGGTATTCAGCGCCGGGCGTCGACGGCCCTTCAGATCTTTCTGTGCCATGCAAGCCCACCAACCGCCCCTCGCCCGGCTCCTCGCGCTCGCCCTGCTGGCCGCGGCCACGGGCCAGCCGGGCCTGGCCCAAGGTTCGGATTTTCCCAGCATGGGCGACTCGCCCCGTCGCGCCGAGCGCGTGCCGATCTTTTTTCCGCCCATCCCGCCGGCCCTCGACCGGCCGATCGGGCGCGTGGTGGTCCTGCCGAGCCGGCTGAGCGCACCCGACGAGCTGGCGCCCTTCGTCAACGAGCCGTTTTACCCGCCCCTGAGCACGCGCCTGGCGACCAAGTCGCTCAACGAAAAACTCCGCCGCCAGCTCGAGCAATACCGCGCCGCCAAGGTGGCCCTGCAAGGTGAGCTCCGGGCCGCACTCGCCCAGGTGCGCGACGCCGATCCGCCAGCGCGGCGACAGGCACTCGAGACCCTGGCGCGCGTCCAGACCCCGAAGATCGCGCAGCTCGAAGCGGCGGCCGAGCAGTTGCGGCAGGATCTGATCGTCGGCAGCCAGACCTGGAGTGCGCTGCGCGAGTGGCATCTCAGCGACAAGGATCGGCGCGGATTTTCGCCCGGCGAAATCGCGGCGGTGATGCGCAGCTACTCGTATTACCAAAACGGGCTGTTGCCGGCACAGCGCCGGTTGCTGCAGGAGATCATGATGGAACTCCTCTCGGCCGTCGACGACGCGGCCAAGGCCTCCGCCGCCCAGCCGTTCCTGTTTTTCTCCCCCGAGCCGGCGCGCGTGCTGCTGCCCGATGACTTGAGCGCGGACTTGGCGACCACGGTGGCCGACTACCAGACCAGGAAATCGCAGCTGAAGAAGGAGCTCTACGACGCGATCCAGGCCCACGACGGCGGCGCCTTCGGCTTCCTGAGCAACTCGCTGAAGACGCTCGCCCGGAAACAGGCGCCGGCATTTGCCGCGGTCGATGCGCTGGCCGAGGACATCCGCCGCCGCCTCGCGCACGATCCGCCGGCGCCGCGGCCGGTCGAGCGCTCCAAGCTCCCGCCCGTGCTGGCGAACCGGATATCAGTGTTGCTGCGCGAGCGCGCCCATGCCGTGCGCGAGGCCGCGCTCAAGGCCAACGCCATCATCGCGGAAAAGCGCAGCGTACCCGTCGGAGTCTCGTACCGTTTCGATGACGAAGGCATGAAGTTCACGGTCATCCCCGCCCGCGGGCCGCGGTCGCAGGGAACCAAGGATGGCGCGCAGGTGATCGAGAAGATCCGCGCCGACCTGGACGCGGTGGCCGAGCAATTCGGCCGCCGGATGGCGGACCTGGTCAACGAGTGGAACGCGATCCGGCGCGAAGCCGCCGAAATCCTTGGCAGCACGAAACCCGAGGTCGTCGACCCGGCGCTCGCCGCCGCCAACCGTCTCGCCTTGCAACAGGAAAGCGAGGCGGCGTTTCGCGACTATCGGACCGCGGTGTTCGAGCCGGGCCTCTCGCTCGAGCAGCGCCGGCTGCTGTTCGACTCCGCGGTCGAGCAACTCAATCTCCCGCTGCCAGCCGGCGAGCTGCAGCCCACCCGGCGCGGGTCTTCGTGGTGAGGCGGGGCGAACGCGGTCCTTCAATCCTAGTGCGAACGACAGGGGCACCGCGGCCGAGCAGGCGGTCGAGGCGCGCCAGTCGGCCGAGGCGAACGCCGCCGCGTCGGGCGCGGCGCGGGGGCCGGAGCTCACGCCGGCTGAACGCGCCGGACTTGATCGGGCGGCTGCGCACGGCGCTCCGCGCGGCCGGGATCGTCGGCGAGGAGGCCAACGCGCTCGTCGCCTTCTTTGCGAGCGTCTCGCGGCTGTCGGAACGCCCGCTCGCCATCGTGGTGCAGTCGCAGAGCGCGGCGGGCAATATCACGTTGAGGGGCCGGTCATGATTCTTCTGACGACAACGGCGATCGATCTCGACGAGGAACTGCAAAACCGCTGCCTCACGCTTGTCGTCGACGTGAGCGCGGCGCAGACGGCGCGCATCCACACGCTGCAGCGCGAGCGCCGCACGCTCGCCGGGCTGGTCGAGCGCGAGGAGCGCAAGGAATAGCTGCGGGAGGGCGCGGCGGCGCTGCCGCCGCGTCGGAACGCTTGCCGGCCACGGTGGAAACCACGCCGGCGGGCTTGCCGTCGACGCCGGGTGCGCCATCGTTGTCACCATGCCCATGACTCTCGATCAAATCGTCGACCAGACCCGCCAGTTGCCACAGGACGTGCGCGCGGAATTGGTTGAACGCATCCTGCTCTCGGCGCACGGCGGCATTGCGCCGCCCATCGAGGAGGCGTGGAAGCAGGAAACGCGGCGGCGCATCGCGGACATCCAAAGCGGCCGGGCCAAGGGCATCCCGCTCGACGACGCGCTGGCCGACGCCCGCAAGCGCGTGGGGCTGTGAACCGCGTCATCCACGAGGAAGCCAACCGCGAATTCCGCGAGGCCCTCGACTATTACCTGACGATCAGCCCGGAGTTGGGCGCGCAGTTCTATCGCGAGATGGAGCGGCTGATGCACGAGGTCTGCGAGCGCCCGCTCCTGTTCCGCCAGTTCGATCCGCCCGCGAGGCGGCACTTCACCGACCGCTTCCCGTATGGCGTCATTTACCTCGTCCAGTCCGATCACGTGTGGATTGTCGCCGTCATGCTATTGCACCGCGAACCCGGCTACTGGCGCAACCGGCTCGGCTAAATCCGGCTTCCGTTCCGGAGGCAGCCAAAAGACCTCAGGCCTCACCCTTCACCCTTGTCGCCTCGGCCAGGCAAAACGGGGCTAAACAATTGTGATCGCCGTGGCCCGCCGCGTGAGCGGCGGGACCGAACGCACCTCCGCGAGAATTGTGCCGCAGTGGATCGAGCCCTTCAATCCCTCCATCCCCGGCAAAAGTATCTGGGCTTTTCCTGCGATTGGGGCAGACTCGGGCTGTGGCCGGCCGCGGCCCACTGTCACGTCTGTGAAACACCGCGCCTACGCGGTTCCCCAGCCCGTCTCCACCTTCCCTCCCCCATGATCACCACCACCCTGTTCGGCCTCATCGTCGGCGTCGGTTGCGCGGCGCTCCTCACGCTCCTCTTCGGCGTTTACTCCATCGGTCCCACCCAGCGCGGCGTGCTCACCACCTTCGGCCGCGCCCAACGCACCACCGGCACCACCGCCGGCGATCCGCAGCTCGGCGCGCTGCTCAGCGCCGAGGAGAAACTCCGTTACGACTACCCCTGCATCCGCGTGATCCTCCCCGGCGGCCCCTACTTCAAGTGGCCATGGCAACATCTCCACAAAGTGGATATGACCATCCAGACCGTGGACATCACCTGGGATCCGGACGTCAAACAGGAATCCATCGAGGCGGTCACCAAGGACAACCTCACCGTCCATATTTCCGGCCAGATCCGCTGGAAGCCCTGCGAGCGCAATCTCTACGCCTTTCTCTTCGGCATCTCGCACCCCGCGGCCCATGTCGTCGGCTACTTCATTTCCGTGCTGCGGGATCGCGTGGCCACCTTCCACGGCGAGACCGCCGACGGCGCGGTCGAGGGCGTTTCCATCAACGACCTCCGGCGCAATCTTTCCCTCATCAACAGCTTCATGGAAGACGCGTGCCGCAAGACGGCCGCGCGTTACGGCATCGATCTCGACGCCGCGCTCATCACCAACATCGACCCGCCCGGCGACGTCGACGAAGCGCTGGCCTCGATCAATACGACGCAAAACCAGGTCGCTGCCTCGATCAGCCAGGCGAAGGCCGACGCCGACCAGAAATTGAAGATGGCCGAACAGGCGGTGCAGATCGCCGAAAACCGCGCCCAGGCCGAAGCCCTGCCGCTGCTCGAACTCGGCAAGACCCTAGCCACCATGCACGCCGAGGGCGGCAAAGCCGCGCTCGACCGCTATCTCCGCAACGCGAGCCTGCCGCTCCGCGAAAAAGCCGCCCAGACGATCCTCCAACTCTAACGCCTCCCCGCCATGACCCTGCTCGCCTCGATTCTCGTCGGCTTCATCGGCACCTTCATCGCCACCCCGATCGTTCTGGCCATCGGCCGGATGTTCCAGCTCTGGCGCGTGCTCCCCGAGCGCACGGTGCTCGTCTACACCTTCTTCGGCAAAGTCGTCGGCCAGGTGGAAGAACCTGGCCTCTTCTTCCCCATCGCCCACTTCGGTCCGAAGGCGCTCCTCTTTCCTCTTTTCGGCAAGGCGTACACCGTGCGCACGTTGATCCAACAGGCCTACCTGAGAAACCAGCTCGTCAACTCCGAGGAAGGCGCGCCGATGGGCGTCGGGATCTGGTTTGAGATGTTCGTCAAGGACCCGAAGGCCTTCCTCTTTCAAAACTCCGACCCCATCGGGTCGCTCAAGGCCAACGTCGCCACCGCCGTCGTGAAACAGCTCTCCAATCTCCGGCTCGAAGTACTCCTGGAAAACCGCGACGCCCTTTCCCGCAAGGTGCGCGAGGAAGTGTCGCCGACCTCGTCCCAGTGGGGCTTCAACCTCGGTTCGACCTACATCCGCAAAGTCGCGTTCCGCGATCAGGGCATGATTGCCGAGATCCAGCGCAAGGTCGTCAACCGCCTCCGCCAGGTCACCGCCGCGATGCGCCAGGCCGGCGAAAACGAAGTCGCGATCATCCACTCCGAAGCCGACAAGAAAGCCTCCCAGCGCCTCGGTCAGGCGCAGGCCGTCCGCCCCACGGTCGTGGGTCGCGCGCTGGCTGAGATCCAGCGCACCCCCGAAGTGGCCGACGCGCTTTTCACGCTGCTCGACATCCAGGCGACCCTGAAGAGCCCCGGGAAAATCATCCTCGCCTCCGGCGAATCGACCGGGCTGCTGCTGAACAGCTGAGCGTGGGGCAACCTGGGTCGAGTCAGCCGCGAGGCGTCGGCGTCGAGGCACGAATATGAACCTACTTTACTCAGTTGCATTGAGTCACAGAGGTCACAGAGGAGGAAAAGGAGTTCACAGAGCGACGGTTGAAAATTCGTCTGACCCACGGAACGTATTCACCCGGTGGGTGAATACCGTTGCTGCAACCTTCTCACCTCATCCCTCTGTGCCCTCCTGGTTTGCCTCAGTGGCCTCTGGGTCCAACTGCGTTTTCTAGGATGAAATCGAACGCGATCGGAATGGTGCCCCGCGATCCAATCCCGGCGGGCACGGCGGCCCGCCCTCCAGAAAAAACAAAATGGGAGGGCGCTGCGCCGTCGCCGCCGGCCTCCGCTATTTCGCCGCCGGCAGGGTGAGAAAAAATTCCGTGCCGGTGCCGGGCGCGCTCTCCACCCGAACGTCGCCGCCGTGCGCTTGGATCACGTTCTTCACGATCGCGAGCCCCAGCCCCGTGCCGCCCTGCTCGCGGGAGCGCGCTTTGTCCACCCGGTAGAAGCGCTCGAAGATGCGCTCCCGGGCCTCAACCGGAATGCCCGGGCCGTCGTCCCGCACCGTGAACTCCACCCGTGCCCCTTCGAGCACCCGGCCGCGCACGATCACGTGGCCATCGGCCCGGCCGTATTTGATCGCGTTGTCGATCAGATTCGCGAGGACCTGTCGCAACCGCTCCGGGTCCGCCTGCGCCCCGACGCCGGCCGGCACGGCATTCTCGAGCGTCACGCCGCGGGCGAGGGCGATGAGCGCCGCGTCATCGAGCGACTCCTGCGCCACCGCGCGAAGATCCACCGGCTGCAGGTTCAACGCCACCCGCCCCGAATCGAGCCGAGCCAGCAGGAGGAGATCGTCAATCAGCAGCGTCAGGCGGTTCGCGTGCTTGTCGATGATTTCGAGGAAGCGACTCGTGATCGCCGGATCCTGTTTGCCGCCGTCGATCAGGGTTTCGGCGGCGCTCTTGATCAGCGACAGGGGCGTACGCAATTCGTGGCTCACGTTGGCCACAAAATCCTGCCGCACCGCCTCGAGTTGCCGCAGGCGCGTCAAATCGTGAAAAACCAGGATCGCGCCGTCACGCGCGCCATCGGCGGACCGCAGCGCGAGCGCATTGACTTGGAGCCAGCGCGTCTCCGCCACCGCTTCGATCCGGAGTTCATGATCGAGCACCTCCGGCTCGCGCTCGAGCCGCGCGACCAGCGCCGCGACTTCATGATGTCGCGTGGCCTCCAGCACGGTGCGATCGACGGCCGGCGGGGTGAACCGGAAGAGCTCGCCCGCCGCGCGATTGGCCAGCCGGATGCGGCCGGTCCCGCCCACCACGATGATGCCCTCGACCATCCGGTCGAACAGCGCCGCGGTGCGCGCGGCCTGGACCTGCAATTCGGCCTCCCGCTGGGCACGCTGGTCAGCGAGTTCGCGGGCGTGCCCCGCCTTGGTCGCGTGCAGCTGAACGCGCCACCGCCAGGCCACGATCGCGACGGCGGCCAAAGCGACGAGAAGAATGATTTCAAGGGCGGTCATTGCACGAGGCGTGGTTTCGAAATGCGATTGTCATTCTGAGCGTAGCGAAGAATCCAGCGGGAATATCGAGGCCGCTGCGAGCCGCGGATGTCCCAGTGGATTCTTCGCTGCGCTGCCGATGGACTCCCGTGTTTGTCATTCTGACCCGGAGCGGGAGCGGAGGGGAAGAATCCAGCAGAATCCTCGCATGCGGCCGTCGTGTTGGATCCTTCGCTGCGCTCAGGATGACAGGCAAAAATGAGTTCATATAGGGTGCCACCCAACGGCTCGGCGTTGGTTTTTGGTCTCAGAATCACAGGGGAAAACCGTTGATTGAGACCTCCTCCCGGTTCCGATGGCGGACGGGGCCGTCACCCGCCCGCCGGCGCGGTGAGGGCATCGCGAACGACCTCCGCTGACGCCCTCACTCCTCCGCCTTGAAGCGGTAGCCCACACCGCGAATCGTCTCGAGCCGCTCCGCCACGGGACCGATCTTTTCGCGCAGCCGCCGCATGTGGGTATCAACCGTCCGGCTTTCGATCGGGCTGTCGTAGCCCCAGACATCAAGCAGCAGCCGCTCGCGGGTCTGGACGCGGCCGCGGCGGCGGGCGAGGATCTCGAGCAGTTTGAACTCGGTTGCGGTGAGCGTGACGGGCTGGCCGGAAATCTTCACCGCGTGCCGCGAGACGTCGATTTCGAGTTCGCCCATCCGCAGCTGCGCCACCGGCTCCTCCGCCGCCTTCGCCCGTCCGAGCAGCTTCTTGATCCGCAACACCAGCTCGCGCGGGCTGAACGGCTTCGTCACGTAGTCATCCGCGCCAAGTTCGAGCCCAATCACCCGGTCCATCTCCGCGGCCCGCGCCGTCAGCATGATAATCGGGATCATCGACGTCGCGGGATCGCGGCGGAGGATTTTGCAGACCTCAAGTCCGTCGACCTCCGGCAGCATGAGGTCGAGGACGATCAGCGCCGGACGCTCGTCCCGCGCCACCGCGAGGGCCCGGGTGCCGTCCTTGGCGAAAATCGGCGCGTAGCCGGCCTCCTTCAGCTTGAAGCCGAGGATCTCGAGCGCGTCCGGCTCGTCGTCAACGACCAGGATTTTCGGTTTCATCGGCTTTTTGTCCGGCGTGCCGGATGTCCTTGGCTTCGTAAAGATACACCACTTCCTCCGCGATGTTGGTCGCGTGATCCGCGATGCGCTCGAGGCTCTTCGAGATCACCATCAGATGAAGGCAGCGGGTGATCGTGGTGGGTCGCTCGACCATGTAGCTCGAGAGTTCGCGGTGGAGCTGGCGGTTGAGATCATCGACGTCCTTGTCGCGCGGGACGACGGCGCGCGCGCGGTCCGGCTCCCGGTTGACGAAGGCGGTCAGCGCCTCGCGGAGCATCTCGAGCGACAGCGTGGCCATGTGCGGCAGATCGATGTACGGTTTGAGCTGTGGCTCGGCGTTGAGATCGAGCGCCCGGCGGGAAATCGTGACCGCCTCATCGCCGACCCGCTCGAGGTTGAGCGAGATTTTCATGGCGACCGTGATGAGCCTGAGGTCGGTGGCGAGCGGGGCCTTGGTGAGGAGATGGATGGCGGTGTCGTCGATCTCGATTTCGAGCCGGTCGAGGATGTTGTCGTCGGCCTGCACTTTCAGGGCGAGCGCCTCGTCGCGCTCAACGAGCGCGCGCATCGCCCGGGTGACCGCAGACTCGGCGTGGCTCGCCATTGTCAGCAGGCTCTCTTTCAAGCGGGTAATTTCTTCAGCGTAGTGGGTCATGACGTTAAAGGGACGAAGGGACCAGGGGACGAGGGACTAAGGGACTAAGGACCAAGGGACTAAGCGACAAACAGACCGGAGGGCGGCTCGAAGGGTGGGCGGGATCAACCGAAGTACCTGCCCGACGGCGTCCAACGATTTGTGGTCCCTTGGTCATTTGGTCTCTTGGTCTTGTTTCACCCAAACCTCCCGGAGACATACGCCTCGGTCTGGGGTTTGGCGGGGTTGGTGAAGATGTCGCGAGTATCGGCGTACTCAATCAACCGGCCGAGGTAGAAAAACGCCGTGCGGTCCGAAACCCGGGCGGCCTGCTGCATGTTGTGCGTGACAATCACGATGCAGTACCGCCGGCGCAGCTCCTGGATGAGTTCCTCGACCTTCGCGGTCGCCACCGGATCGAGGGCGGAACAGGGTTCGTCCATGAGAATGATCTCCGGCTCGACCGCGATCGCCCGCGCGATACAGAGCCGTTGTTGCTGGCCGCCGGATAGGCCGAGCCCGCTCTCATGGAGCCGATCCTTCACCTCGTCCCAGAGCGCGGCTCCGCGGAGCGATTTTTCCACAATCTCGTCGAGGCGCGACCGGTCGTTCAGGCCCTGCAGGCGCAGACCGAAGGTGATGTTCTCGTAAATCGACTTGGGAAAGGGATTCGACTTCTGGAACACCATGCCCACGCGTTTGCGCAACTCGATCACGTCGACGTCGGGTTGGTTGATGTCGACCCCGTGGATCTTGATCGCGCCGCCCACGACGCGGGTCCCATCGATTAGATCGTTCATCCGGTTAAGACACCGCAGGAGCGTGGACTTGCCGCAGCCGGACGGACCGATGAAGGCCGTCACCTTGTGATGCTCGATGGTCAGGCTGATGTCGTGGAGCGCCTGCGAGGCCCCGTAAAAAAAGTCCACGTCCTGCATCTCGATGATCGCCGTCTCGGACGGAGCGGCGGCGTGTGCCGGACTGGCGGGAGACGGTTTCGCCGCGGTGGCAGGCCTCCGGGAAAGCGTCTCCGCTGGAGATTTGGCCGCGGTCGACGAGGGGGAAGGAAGTTCCATGACAGCAGAGGCGGTGGTTACCATTTGTAGCGGTTCCGAAGATGGTTGCGAAGCACGATGGAGGCCGCGGCAATCAAGGCAACGATCCCCAGAAATACGAAGGCCGTGCCATATTGTACGCGCTCGGTGTACTCGTTTTGGGGGATTTTCGAGCTGACGACATAGATGTGGTAGGGCAGCGCCATCACGCCCTGAAAGAAGAAGTCGCCGAACTTCTCCACTTCCCACGGCAGTTTGTCGCGCACGACATACGCGGCGGTGAACATGATCGGCGCCGTCTCGCCGGCCACGCGCGCAATGCCAAGAATCGAAGAGGTCAGGATGCCGGGCAGCGCATACGGCAGGACGTTCTTGCGGATCGTCTGCCACTTCGTGGCGCCGAGGGCGAGCGAGCCCTCGCGAAAACCCTTGGGCACGGCCTTGAGCGACTCCTCGCTGGCCGTGATGACCACCGGCAGCACCATGAACGCCAGGGTGAACCACCCGGCGAGCAACGAGACGTTCCAGCCAAAGAAGATGACAAACATGCCGAAACCAAAAAGCCCGAATACAATCGAGGGCACGCCCGCCAGGTTGAGGATGGCGAGCCGGACGAACCGGATGAACTGCCCGTCCCGGGCATACTCGTTGAGATAGATCGCCGCACAGACGCCGAGAACGAGGGCGATGGCCATGGACCCGACGACGAGGAGCACGGTGCCGACGATGCACGGGAAAATGCCCCCGGCGGAGTAAACATAGCTTTCGGTCTTCACGCTGGCCGCCTCCGGGTGCTGCTCCTTGAAGGCCCGAAATTCGCGGTCGCCCATCTCCATCTTCCTGCCCTGCCACTCAAAGAGGTAGAGCGATTCGGGCGCTTCGGTGAAGAAGGTGGTGTTGACGAACGGGGCCTCGGCCTTGAAGACGGTGCGACCGCCCTTCACGAAGATGTCGAGGAAGACGATGGCGCCGCACAGCAGGATGAAATAGGTCGCGGCCCGGAAAACCCAGAAGATGGCTTTTTCCGCGCGCCGGGCCGTATTGTGCCGGGGGCGAAAGAGATGGTCGGGAGCGTTCATGGTCAGCCCACGGAAATGCGGTAGCGCCGCACGATTTTCTGCGCGACGTAGTTGATCAGCAAGGACAGCACGAACAGCACGAGCCCCACGACAAAGAGCGCCCGGTAGTGGATGCTGCCCCGCACCACCTCGCCCATCTCCTGCGCGATGATGCCCGTCATGGTGTGCACGGGTTCGACGATGAAGGCCAGCCCCTGGGTGAAGTCGGGAATGGCAATCCGGTTGCCGGCGCAGAGCAGCACGACCATGGTCTCGCCGATCACACGCCCCAGCCCCAGCAGCACCGCCGAGATGATGCCGGAGAGAGAGGCGGGCACGATGATCTTCATCGTCGTTTGCAGGCGGGAGGCCCCGAGGGCGAACGAGGCCTCTTTGAAGGCCTGCGGCACGTTGTTCAGGGCATCCTCCGCGAGCGTGAAAATCGTCGGCACGGCAATCAGCGCGAGCAGGCACCCCGCGGTGAGAATGTTGAGCCGTTCGCTATAGGGAAACCCCGGCACCCACGACAGCCAGGACTGCTGGGAGAGCGCCCGCAGCAACTGGCCGAGGACCGCAATGCCGAAAAAACCGAGCACCACCGACGGAACCGCCGAGATGAACTCGATGAAGGGCTTGATCAGCTTCTGCTCCCGCGTCGTCGCGATCTGGTTGACGTAAATCGCCGCGCCCACGCCCAGCGGCACCGCGAGAGCCAGCGCCACGATGGAAACCAAGAACGAGCCGACGAGCAGAGGTATGATGCCGTACCAATCCTGCCAGAAGCTCGCCGTGAGCCACTGCCGCCCGAAGAGAAACGCGCTAAAGGACTCCCAGCCCGAAACCGGCACGGTCTGGTCCCAGTTTTCCAGACTGCGCTCCACCGCGGGAAACGTCGCCAGATAGTCGCGGGTCAACGCCCCGAAACGCTCCATCCGCTGCCGCAGGTCCGGGGACGGCAACGCGGGTAGAGTACCGAGCAGCCCGGTGAGATTGCCGGTAAAATCGCGGATCGCCGCCTGATACGCCGGCCGAGAGTCCAGCAGCGGCTTCAGTTCAGTGACAAAATCAACCGCCACGATCTGCACCTTGGCGGCGGCCTCCGCCTTGCCCTCGGCGAGCAACTGCTGGCGTTCGACCTTCTTGTCTTCGTTGACGATGAACTTGGTTTTGATCGCCGTCGCCACCTCGGTGAGCTCGGAAACCAGCCCGCGCAGGGGATCCACCGCATCGCTGTATTTTCCAGCAAACTCATCGAAGCCCGCCAGGGCCGTGTTGGCCGCCTCGAGCGAAAGTTTCTGCTCGTTGGTATAGTGATTGAGGGCGCGCAGACGCAGATCGGAAAGATAACGCGTGAGCGCGGTGTGGTTGTCGGACTGCCCGCGGATGTGGTCGACGTACTCGAGGCCCGCCTGCCGGTAGATCTGAAGGTTCTGGCGGTTCTGGCCAAAGAAGCCGGCGCCCTCCCGGATGAGAAAATACGTGATCAGCGCCAGCACCACGATCGACACCACCGCGTTGCCGCCGAAGAAGACCTTGATGCAATCGTCCGCCGTCAGGCCGAGGAAGCGGACCTTCCGCTTGTGGATGGCAAAGCCGGCCGGAGACGTGACGAGATTCGATGGCGTCATGCGCGGGGCAAAAGGCGGGCCGGTTGGTGCAACACTCTCTAAGAAACGTCGGCCCGCCGACCATCGGTCAAGCGGGCCGCTGTTACATTCGCGTGACTCGATGTCACTGCACCGGCACGAAGCCGATCGACTCACCGATCTTCTGGCCCGCGCTGCTCAAGGTGAACTCGATGAATTTCGCCGCCTCGCCGGTGGCGTCGCCGTTCGTGTAGTAGAACGTTGGCCGGGCGTAGGCGTATTTCTTGCTCAACACCGTTTCCTTCGAAGGCGTCACGCCGTCGATCGGCACCACCTTGATGCCCTCGGCCTTGATGTAGGCCAGGCCCACGTAGCCGATGCCATTCGGATTCTTCGCCACCTCCGCGGCAATCTGCTCGTTGCCCGCCATCTTCTGCGACGACTTCGCGTAGTCGCGTTTCTTCATCGCGAGATCCTTCCAGTCGGAATAGGTGCCCGACGACGTGTTGCGGGTGTAGATGGAGATCTTGCCCGGCTTCCCGCCGACCGCGGACCAGTCGGTGACATCGCCCGTGAAGATCTGCTCCACCTGCCGGAGCGTGAGCTTCGCGATCGGGCTGCTGGCATTCACGATGACCGCCATGCCGTCGTAGGCGACGATGATGGGCTTGAGTGTGACGCCCTTGGCGGTGGCGGCCGAGGCCTCGGTGGGCTTGGCGCGGCGCGAGCTCATGCCAATCTGGGCCGTGCCATCGATGATGGCGGCGATGCCGGTGGTCGAACCCTCGGCGGCGATTTCAAACGATACGCCGGGATTCTTCGCCTTGTATTCTTCGGCCAGCGTGGGCACGAGCTTGGCGCCAAGGGTGTCGGAACCCTTGATCACGAGTTTCTGGGCCGAGGCGATCGTAGCGGCGGCGAGCGCCGCGAGGAGGATGAGAGTGTTTTTCATAAGTGAATTTGAGTTTGTCCTTCTGAGCGGAGCGAAGTTACCGAGCGAAGCGACAGGCTTGGACATCCAGTTGGCGCTTCGCCGCCCCATTGCGCGTGCGTTTGTCCAGATGGATTCTTCGCTGCGCTCAGAATGACGGGTTAAGTTTCGGGTTCTCAGAATTGCATCTGCATCTGGGAGCGGACGCCGACGGCCTTGGCCTCGGCCGGAGCGCCGGTGACGGTGTCTTTGGTTTTGCCGGTGAAGGCGCCGAGCTGCATCTTGAGGTCGTTGCCGCGGAGGTACCAGTTCATGCCGGCGTACCATTCGTGGAACTTGTTCATGGTCCCGCCCGAGGGGGCGGACCGCACGACGTCACCCAGGTTCAGGCCGCGACCATCGGTATCAAGCTGCTGGTAGCGCACGATCGCTTCGACGGTCTCGGTGAGCAGCAGGCTCGGCTGGATGAAGAACCCGGCCGGTTTGGCGTCGCGGGTCGCGGACACGCCGCGCTCGACGTCGGCCGTCAGGTACTCCGCCATCAAGCCGAAGCGCGCGGCCTGCAGGTCGAAGTACACCGAGTAGAGGGTCAGGTCGAAGCCGCGGCCGAAATTCGTGGTGCCAAAGCCGCCGCGATCCGGCATGAAGCCGGCCCCGATGCCGGCCAGCCAGGTGCCGTTGTTGGCCAGCTTGCCGGCGAAGCCGGCGTTGCCCCAGAATGCGACGTGATTGGTCGTGGCATCACCCGCGGCCGAGGCATCGGCAAACGCATCGCTGCGCTCGGGATCGGTGATGGCGGCGCTGTACACAAAGTTGGTCGTGCTGTTGATCTCCTTCTTGCCGTCCAGAAACGCCCCGATGCGATAGCTGGCGGCGCCGAGCCGGCGGCCATTGTTGCCTTCCACAAAGTAGCGCGTCACACCGGAACGTTCGATCGACTTCAAATTGCCGCTGCTCGCGCGCTCCTCGTATCCGACGTTCACCTTGCGCAGACCAAAATTGAATGCGAGATCGGGCGTCGGCTTCCACTCGATGATGGCGTCGTCGTAGTATCCGGACGAAAAGTCATAGGTGAACGTCGCGCCCCAGTTCCCGCCCACCCCCGCCTTGAGGGTGAGATACATCCGCCGCAAAAAAGCCTGATCGGTCGGGACTGGGCGGACCGAATTGCCTCTAATATCCGTACCGATGTTCGCATACTGGGTCTGCAAGCGCATGCCGACGCTGATGCGGTCGGTCGATTTGCCGCCGCCCATCGCGTGGGCCGGCACGGTGTTGCTGTCGCGCACCAAGTCGGCGCGGATGTCCTCGGCCTCTTGATTGGTGAGGATACCCTTCTTGATCAGGGCATCGATGAGGGCGCCGCTGTCCTGGGCCAGGGCGGTCCCGGTGAGCAGTGCGCCGGCAAGCAGGGCGCAGCATTTGGATTTCAGGTGGTGCATCGTGGAAGGGATGGTGGTGAGGCGTAGGCTCTGGAGAACGGGTGCATTCTGCCCGCCGATTGTTACGATTGTGTGGCGGAATTGTGACAAACCGGGAACGAACGCGTGGCGAATGCCGCGACTACGTTACGGACAGGTTAATTCACGTTCACCCGCATCCCCGGTCTTGACTTGACCACTCTCCCCGCGAAGGCATGCCCGGCATGCGTGCCCGTTTCGTCCTACTCTGCGCCTTGGTCATCGCTCCGACGCTTTCGGCGCAAGCCGCCGCGTCGACCGATGCCGTGGCGACCAAATCCCCGCCCCCCGCCAGCCCGCTTGACGCCTTCCGCTGGAAGAAGCGTGTGCTGCTCATCCTGACGCCCTCGCTGGAGGACGCCCGATCCATGCGGCAGACCGCCGCCCTCGCCGGCGCGTTGCCGGAGATCACGGCGCGCGGGATCGAAGTCATTGTCGCGCTGCCGGGCGATGCACGCCGTGCGCGTCTGCCACTGCGCACCGAAGACTTCATGATCGCTTTGATCGGCCTCGATGGTGGTCTCAAACTTTCACGTCGCGATCTGCTGACGCCCGAGGCGTTGATCCGGGAAGTCGATTCGATGCCGCTGCGCCGGAGCGAGCAGAAGTCCGCGGAACGCGCAGGTCAAAAAGGGGATCCGCGGTGGCGTGATCCCCGCTGAGATGAAAAGCCGGTTCAATCTACACACGCCGGCGCTCGCCGGGGGGCGGGAGGCTGAGTCGCAGCGCTCGGGCTACGTGATCACCCGCTCCTGGCTGTTCGACTGGCCGGTGGGCTTCGTTGACCGAAACGGCTGAGGGTGCAGGCGTCATTCCGGAAACCGAAATCCAAGGCCTGGCCGGGAATTTTGCCGTCCAAGCCGCGTGGATTCGGGCGACCTTCTGGATCGCGAAGAAGTGATCGTTTTCCGAACGCGGTTCGGGGCAGGCTGTCGACCCAATGACAGGAGTCTGCGATCAGGCGATTCGAATGAACCTCTCGCCCACTCTGAATACTGGAGCCGCGGCGCCCCCGCCGCGGTGGTCGAGCGCTCCGCGGCGAGGGCGCCGC
>JBIJCX010000542.1:0-4238 GCA_044344465.1 Opitutaceae bacterium | reverse complement strand
GGCTTGTTCGGGCGTGTCGTTCGGTTTCACTTGTGCAACTTCCAAGGTTACGCCGACAACCTCGAGGCCTTGGTCGTGATATTTATTGTATAGCTCCAGCACATGCGGAAGCGCGGCCACGCAGGGGGCGCACCAAGTAGCCCAAAAGTCTATTAACACCACTTTACCTCGAAACTTGGCGAAATCGACCTCGCGCCCGTCAGCAGCGGTGAACCTCCAGTCTAGTGGTCGCTCCTCGGCCGCGAGAAAAGCAAGCCCCTCCTCCGCGGCGGCGGCGACTCCGGGACTGGCCGAGCCGACATGCTGCTCCAGCAAGGCCTTGTAAGCGGGCTTATTGCTGTTGCGGAACCGCGAGGCATAGGTCGTGAAAATCCTTACGATTTCCTTGTCCGCAGGATAGGCAGCAATGAGTTCTTCTGTCATCGGTCCCAACGCGGCGGGATTGGGATCGGCCTTACCTGCCTGGAAACTTTCCATTAACTTGCGCCACCATTTCCCGAAACGGTAGTTGCGCCGGGTGGCAGGCGTCATGTCGGTGGCACCGGCGCATTGCGCGTCCAACTCGGCCAGCCGTTCCTTCAGTTTGGCGGTGGCTTCGGCATCGATAACCAAGGCGGAGGCACTCGTTGTATGGTTGTCCAGTTTTTTGAGTGCTTCTTCGTCCACCGATTTCACCACCGTCGAGCTTAGGTTCAGAAGCATGACCGCCGCGTCCCAGCGACGTGGGTCGGTGGGAAAATCGGTCATGAACTGCCAGCCCAGTGTGGTGATTTTTGCCTTTGCGGCCTCTTTCCACCTCAGGGCCTCCAGGGCATTGGGTGTATCTTCTGGCATCTTGGCGGCCGCCTCTTTCTGAAATGCTGCAAAAGCTGCGTCCGCCGCTGCCGCACTTGAGTCCCCAGCATCTGCCGCACGACCGGCGCAAAACAAGACACTCAGTGCGACCAAGGTAAGACCCCGCAGGGGCTTAGTTATTACTTTAGCAAGCCAAGCCTCTTTCGTAAGCGTGCTATTTGGAGGTGAATTCATAATGCCGATTGAAAGGAACCAGAGGATAGACGTTATTGCGGCCGACGTCAGAATTGACGCCGGAGCGACAGCGCATAGCGGCGCAGGCGCGAATCGACCACCGTATTGTCCGGCAGGTAGTTGTAATCGAACGGCGGCCTTGTGTTGAGGACGTTGAAGATCGTCACGCTCAATTTCGTGTCGCGCAGCGCCCAGCCTAACCAGGTATCACGACGGGGCTTAAACCACCCGGCTTTCTCGAAGTCATAGTTGCCTTGCCAATCCCAACGGATGACCGAAGGCGTATCGGTCACCACAAATAGAGTCGTGATGAGGGGCTTGCTGCGGGCGCGATAGGTGGCCAGCAAACCCGTGCCCCAAGGTCCGTTTTGGACAAATGCCGATCCGCTAATCATCGTCGGCAGCAGGTCCGTGGTGATGCTGGTACCGATGGTGCCGCCGGTAACCGCGAAGGATTCGTTCCGGGTGTATTTCGTCGCATTCAAGCTGCCGGAGACCTCACCCCATGGCGTGCGATTGCTGTATCGAACTCCATAATCGTAGCCGGTGATGCGGCTGGAGGCCACGTTGACCGGACTCGTGTTCACCGCCGTCACCCGCCCCGACCAGCTTGCAGGATCTGTCGGCAGTTTTGGTCCACGCGTAATCGTTTCCGGGAAGAGCGCCAGCCTGTCTGCGAAAGAAATGGCACCGACCTTGTCATTGAATTTATTGTCGAAGTAATCAAAGGAAGCAGACAGGCCCTTGACGAACGGAATTTCCAACACCAAGCCAGCGGTGGTGTTCTGGGATCGCTCCGGTCGCAGGGTGGAATTGCCACCGGAAGTAACCAATACGGTTTGGATTAGTTCGCCACCGCGCAAGGGGTCGGCTGGATACGGGAATCCAACGATATTGCTGCTGGTAGACGCCGGGCTGTTGGTCTGCTTCAGGGTAGGAACCTTGAATCCCTCGCCATAGCTGCCGCGAAGCTGCAGCCAGCTCACCGGGCGCCAAGCCACGCCACCCCGGGGGTTTTTGGCGGTGGCCCCGGTGGAGTAATCTTCCCAGCGGAACGCCCCGGATAAATTCAGCTGGTTCATGAATGGCACATGCTGCTCAGTAGCGAAAACCGGCACATTCAACTCGGCAAAAAGACCGGTGACTTCGCGACTGGCAGGCAGGGTGCTGAAAGTGTCTGAGGCGAGTCGGCGGGGAAACTCAACCGATTCCTCGCGACGCTCGGCACCGACCGCCGAAACGATGTTGCCGGCTGGAAGCTTGAAGACCGGGCCATCTGCTTGGACAGAGTAGGACAACGTCTTGCTCTTCTCCTCATCGCTGGTGATGTCGGTGAGGGACTCTATGACCCCGGCAGCGTTGGGGTTGGCGCGGGTGGTGCTATCGTAAAATAGGTTGGGCTGCCGGCCGGCGGCGATGGCGGCGTCCAGTCGTTGCTGAGTGATGGCCGTGCCAGATGCAGTATTGGAGAGTGTGTGAGCGGTGACTCGACTCACGTAGGTGTCATAGTGCCAGTCACCGGACAGGAAACCGCGGGCGCCGACCACGAACGAATCAGTTGTATCGATAGCCTCACGTTCGGGCTGTAGGTTGAAGAAAGCCTTTGCGAGCGACACCGGAATGCCAAAAGGATTGCCAGGATAGCCGGCGGGAATGGTGATACCCACGGCTTGGATGGGCTCGATGGCGGTGATGTTCTTGTTCTCCGCCCAACGGACATCCGAGTAGAGCTCCAGCCAGCGGGTATGTTCATAGCTCAGGGAGGCCACCAGCCCGCGCCGTTTATAGGTTGAGGAATAATCCTGATACTGAGCGAGATTGAGCAGATCAGGAATCGGACCGGAAGCGGCATAGTCAGCCGTGGTCAGGTTTGTGCCCGAAGAGCCGGCAGGAATCGCCACGGCGGTCGTGGTGAGACCGGGTAACGGCACCGATCCAGATCGGCTCACCCTGCCAGGGCCCGCAAAGAGGTTGTTCCTGCGCAGATCAATGCCACCGAAAGCGCGTCGGTCATAGCTGGCCGTGAAATCGCGATCGCGCAGGGCCATGGCGTTGGATTTTTCCCAATTGAGGGTGACCAAACCGTGTAATTTCCCCTTGGAAAATCCATGGGTGAGACTGCCGGTCAGCGTGCCGGCGTCCTTGTCGAACGTGTTATCGTAGCCGACGCGCAGCTCGGTGCCGCGGTAGTTCTTCTTGAGAATGACATTGATGACACCGCCTTGGGCATCAGCACCATAGACAGCGCTGGCGCCATCAAGCAAAACCTCGACGCGCTCGACGGCCGCGAGCGGAATACCATTGAGATCATAGCCGTCGCCACCGTTGGACTGATTATTTTTTGGCACCCTGCGTCCATCCACAAGCAATAGTGTGCCGTCAGCGGCAGTGCCATGCACCGAGGCGCTCACCCGACCAGCTGCTCCACTCATGTTGGGAGATCTGGCCGAGTTAACGATCTGTCCATTCGCAATGATAACCGTCATGCTTGCGTTGTTAATCTGCTGGCCAATGGAAAAGCTTGAGACCTGCGGAATGTATCTGAAAAGGTCGCCCAACGACTGGGCACCCGTGCGTTCAATATCCACGGCGCTTAGGGAAAGCACCGGTTGGGCGGTGGCACCGGTGACCAAGCCACGCACCCGTGTGCCCGTGACCACCATACCACCGAGCACTACCGGAACTTCTTCAGCCACCTTCTTGTCTTGCGGGCGGACGCTGGCCTTTGTCGCTTGCGCCGCCCTTGGGGCGTTTGGGCCCGCGTCCCTCCGTACGGCGAAAGCACCGGTCTTCTGGTCTTGGGAGGCGACAAGCCCGGTGTCGGCCAGCATCGCATCAAGGGCGGCGGCGGCGGTGAGTTCACCCTTAACTGCCTGGGTTGTGACTTTGCTCACGGCCTGGGGGGCAAAGACAATCTCGCGTCCGCTTTGGGCGGCGAACTGCTTGAGGGTCTCGGCCGCGGGTCCGGCGGGGAGGTCGAAGGGCTGGACGGCGGGTGCCGCGGCGGAGGCGGCGGTCCCGAGGGCGAACAAACAAAGCGCGAGCGAGAGGCTCCGGCGCACCAAGGTCAGCATGTGCATGGGATGTTGGTAGGTTGGATGGGGTAATCAGCCCAACAAACCCCGATGTGTGGTTTTCCGTTAAAGAAAATTCTGACTCGAAATCTTTAAACACGGATTGCACGGATGGCACGGATGCAATTCCAGGTA
>JBIJCX010000208.1:0-14464 GCA_044344465.1 Opitutaceae bacterium | reverse complement strand
GATCGCCAGTATCCGGAACCACCGACGCTCTTCGACGACTATGACGGCAATCGCGGCCTGCCCGTGCGCGACCAGGATCAGTCGCTCGAGAAGACACTCACCAGCGAAGTCGGACTGAAGTTGGTGCCGCCACCCACCCTTACCGCCGTGCAACTCGCGGCTTGGCACGCCTACTACGGGCCGCGCAACGAGAAGTTCCGCCGCCAGAATCCGCAGGGCCGGGATTTGGTCCGCTGGAAATACAATCGTTACCTGCACGACTATCTCGGCAGCATCAAATCCGTGGACGACAGCGTGGGCCGGTTGCTCGCGTATCTCGCTGCCGCCGGCCTCGCCCAGAACACCATCGTGGTCTACGCGTCCGACCAAGGACTCTATCTCGGCGAACACGGTTGGTTCGACAAACGGTTTATTTTCGAGGAATCGCTCCGGACGCCGCTGGTGATGCGGTGGCCGGGTGTCACGCGTCCCGGCACGACGAGCAGGGACATCGTGTCCAACCTCGATTTCGCCGAAACCTTTCTCGACGCGGCCGGGGTTCCGGTTCCAGCCGGGATGCAGGGCCGCAGTCTTCGTCCGATCGCCGCCGGCCGCACTCCGGCCGACTGGCGCCGGAGCTTTTACTATCACTATTACGAATTTCCCGCCCCGCATCGCATCCGCCCGCATTACGGCGTGGTGACCGACCGCCATAAGCTCGTCCACTTCTACCTGCCCGACGTCGACGAGTGGCAGCTTTATGATCGCGCGACGGATCCGTTTGAGCTGCGGAACAAAGCGACCGAACCCGCGTACGCGACGGTAGTCGCGGACTTGAAACGCGAGTTGACCCGCTTGCGCGCCGAGGTGGGCGATACCACCGCACCCCCGCGCGAGGCTTACGGCCGAAAGGCATTCCCCGGCGAAGGGCGTGGCGGTTGACCCAACACCCGATCGGCGCGATCACCGACGTCGTGCCGCCGGGCTGGCCTCGGGCCAGCGCAGAAGTGCCCGAAGCGCCTACGCTCGCGCCAGGGGTTGAGCGGGAGCAACTCCGCGAGCTCAACCCTCGGAGGAGTGCAATTATCGCTGAACTGCGGCGGGGGTCGCCGATCCTTATCGATGGATTGTCAATGCCCTGAAGATCTCCCGTCCCGCCAGCATGCGTGCACAGGTCCACCGCAACTCGTTGCGTGGTTCGCCCTGACCCATCCGGCAGGACCTCACCGCCCGCCACGGCCGCGCAACGTTTCCTCCGGCAACAGCAATTCGTCGGGCGAACGGGCGAAATACGGCGGCACCGTCATCAGGAGCGGAGAGAACTTGGTGCCACTCCCGTCCACCAGCCGCCACCACTGGCCGGCCCATTTCTCCGGCACCGGCACCGAAAAGTAGCCGGCCTGCTTCAGGCTCGTGAAATCAAAGATCACTTCGCCCGACGCGCTGCGCAGCGATCCCTTCGTATGCTCGGTATAGCCTCCGATCGACTTGGTCCCGGCCGGCACGAAAAACACCAGCGTATGATTGCCGTGCAATTGCGTCCGTTCGGCGGGCGAAGCGGGAATCGCGACCGGCCGGCCGGCCGGCCATGAAACCAATGTCACATCCCCGCCGTCGGCAATCTCGAGGCGGTGCATGCCCGCGTGGGGCGACTTCAGCTCAATCACATGATCCTTTTTGTCGTTCGGCACGCTGGCCGAGCTGACCGGTGTCTCCGTCAGCGTGTTTCGATCCGCAAACAACCGCAGGCGCACCGCCCCCCGATCGCCGTAAATGACACCGCCCCGCACGGTGAACTCAAAGACGTCGCCCTCTTTTGCCGCTGAGAGGTAAAGGTTCGTGGTGCCTCGGACCTTGATCGGCCCCGGCGCTTCGCCGTCTCGCGCCAGGCCCGCCGGCGCAAGCTGACGGGAAAACGCCACGGGCTCGAAGGGCGTCAGCGCATTACGGGCGATTCCCTGTCGCAACAGCGCTTCGACTTCATTCGGCGTCACCTTCTCTTCCACCCGGGGTGAAGCCACACCGCTTTCGTCGTCCCAGACGACGGGCGACTTGAGCGTCTTGTAGCGCGTTGGCTCGCTCCGCAGCACGCCGAAACTGGTGGCCATGTTCGTATCCAGGATTCGATAACCAAAGTCCGCCACCTCGCGATAGGCCCGGACATGCGCGGCGCCGCCGGTGCTTTCATAGGCAAATACCAGCTCCGCGAAGCGGGTGTAGAGCACCAGGTCACGCAGGCGGGCCCGCACCTCCGGCGATTCGGCCTTGGCGAGCGCCTGTTGCAGGGTGCGGTACATCCGGCCGAGCAAATCCTCCGACATCAACGGATTTCCCGAAGCCAGGATGCAACGTTCGAAATACGCCTTCATCTCCGGCGCCACATTCCCAAACGAACGCGCATAAAAATCCTCCAGGATTGCGGGCACCCGGCTGGCTTCGTCGAGATTCCACAGGATGCGGGCAGCGAGATAATTGCCCAAGCCATGCGCGCCCCAACCCTGACTGGTCTCCGCCGTCCAATACCGCGCCCCGAGCGCATGATAGTGGGGAATGCTCCGCGCGATCGCCTCGAGCCGGGCCGCCCGCGACCGGCCGGGGATGTCGTGGTCCCATTGCCACACGCCAAAATACTCGCGAATGCCCATCTCGGCACCCTTCGCGTGCCACTCAGCCAGAAGTTTTTCCACCGTATGCCCCTGGCGCAGAAAATGCGTGGCCACGCTGACGATCACATGCGGATCGACCGCAAAATCGGGCGGAGGCGAGTGTTCCCCATACGCGTACATGCCGACCCGTCGGCCGGGGAACTCGGCCTGGACGGCGCGCGCCACATGGTTCGAGATCGTCAATGCCTGGTTGGTGGGACTGCCCAACGGGGAGTCCTTGCGCCAACCGCCCCCGTCGCTCGGATCGCGACTGATGCAGTCCCAATTCGGGTTCTGCCTGAACTCCTCGATCGCGTCCCGGGCCAGCATCTCCAGCAACGCCGGGTGACTGGGATCAAATTTTCTATTCTTGCCCGAAGGTCCGACCAATGCCTCCGGATGGGCGGCAAAAAACTCCCGGTTTCTCGCCAGGATTGCCTCATAGGAATGCTGCGTCCTCAACTTGAAGCCCGGGTCCATCCGATTGCGAATCTTCCATTGCGTGAAGGCGGCGCGCGGCAACTCGGCCTGCGATCCGCCGACAAAGAGGTTCCGGGTGTAGTAGGCGGGCGTTTCAAACGCATCCAGGGCGACGCTCAGCCGGGGAACCGATGGCCAAATCTCCCAGTTCGGGCCCGGAAAGTAGTGGCGAAAGCCGGCCCGATGAAAAAAATCCCACAGCGCATTGCGCAGCCCTAACGGCGTCCGGCCGATGAGCCACACGCGACCCGGCTCCGTGCGCAATATATAGTCGTCGCGCGCGAGAACCGCTGACCGGCCGGACGGAGGCGCGGGCAACTTTCCCGGCCACTCGGCGTCTGTGCCGAACACGATGCCGGCCGCCGGACCCGTCACGACCGAAAACTCCGCACCCGTGATGCGTCTGAGTCCGGCGGTAAGCTCCGTCGCGAGGGCTTTGACTTCGGGGGAAGCATCACGGGCGATTACGACCGGCAGCCTTGCCTGGCCCGCCGCGCTCAACTCGACGGCAGGCGCGGCCGGCGCGGTGCGCGCCGACGCAGAATTGGCCGGCTTTAGATGTCTTTTCAAAAACTCAACCATCTCCTGCTCGGATGCCGCGCCTTCATCGCGATGGCGGACGATGCACTCGATGCCGAGGTGGTCCATCTTCTCCTTCAACCGCAGGCCAAAAGTGATGTGGTGAATGCCCTGGCCGGGCTTCGCGTTCGGTGGGAGCGGGCCGCGCGCCTCGAGGTAAAAGGCGTAGACTGGCGGATCATCCTTGGTCAGCCGGTTGATCGGCGCAGCCGCTTCATAGAGCTGGAACGCCCTCGGCGTGTTCACCTCCTCGTCTTTCAATCCATAAAAGCTCTTCAGCACCGGGTCCTGCGCGGCCGCCTCGCCAATCCACTCCCGAATCGTCCGCGGATCGAAGGTGCTCTGCGCATACATCACGGCCATGCACGTCAGGCGCGTGGACTGCCGCAGGACGGGATCGGGGCTCGTCGGGTCAGCCATGTCATCGTGAAACCCGAGCCAGAGCGATGTAATCGCTCCGGCCGAACCGCCGCTGGCGGCGATACGCGAAGGGTCGAGGTTCCACTCCCTGGCATGCAGTCGCGCGAACTGGATGGCGCGCGCGCAATCCAGGTAGTGCGCCGGGAACACGACCTCGGGGGTGAGCCGGTAGTTGATGGCCATCACCGAGATTCCCGCCTTGAGACAGCCTTCGAGCAGCAAGGGCGGAAGTTTCTCATCCTTACTGCCGGAGCGAAAGCCGCCGCCGTGGATGAACACCAGCAGGGGCGTGGGCCTATCCGACGACGCCCGCCAAAGATCGAGGACGTTGCGCGGGTGCGGCCCGTAGCTGAGGTTGGCGAGGTCGGGCTTCGGCTTCGAAGCGGCGGGGCGCTCGGCGCGCTGCGCCCAGCACTCGCTCACGCCCAGCGACGCCAGCCACATCGCCGCTATCGCCAGGATTCGAACTCGCGGCAATGACTTCATATTCCATGATTTCATTAGAACGATCCCTTGAGTCCAATGCTGAACGGCACCCCGTAATCCTGAATTTGCGACTGCTCGGCGTAGTAAGGCACCTGTGAGCCTTTGATGAGATTCACATCGGCGACTCCCATGACATTCCTCGCGTTGAGGAACAGCGAAAGATTCGGCCGGAAACTGTAGCTGAGATTAATATCCAGATGGGTCCGGGCCTTGTAGTACTGGTTCGCATCGGGTCCGAACGCGGCAATCAGGCCCCGCCGCTCGGCGCTGCGATAGTTCCACTTCGCCATCGCCGTGACCCGTTTCCGGGCAAAGGTAACGCCCCAGTTCAGGCTTTCGGGCAGAAAACCCGCAAAGTCCGCGTCCTGCGCGCCCTTCAGCCGGAGCTTGGTCGCATTGATGAAGCCTTTGAAATTTCGGCCCCATTCGCCAAACGGCCGAAGCGAATGGCTCAGGCTTAACTCCAAGCCGGAGACGCTCGCATCTCCCGCATTCGTCTTCGTGCTCACGCGCCACCCTTCATAGCGGGAATCGAGACCCAGTTCCTGCAGATCGGCGAGCGTGGCGATCTTCTGGAACTGGCCGAAAAAGTTCGTGATCTCCTTGTGGAACAGGCTCGCGCCAAAGGTGCCTCCGGTGTCCGTGTAGTAATCGAGCGACAAGTCGAAGTTTTCGGCCGACCACGGCAGCAGGCCGGTGTTGCGCACGGTGATGGTGCCCAATTCAGTCCCGCGATTGTCGCCGGGATCAACGTCGTTTTCGCTGGTGACCGCATTGGGGATGATGTCCGCGAAGGCCGGCCGGCCATACGTCTTGGCATAGGCCGCCCGGGCGAGGAAGTTGCTGGTGAGATTGAAGGTGAGATGAAGGCTGGGATAGTAGCCATCATAGGACCGTCTGGCGTGGTAGCCGCGTTCGCGATAGACGAGCTGCGCCTCCTGCAGCGAACCCACCGCCCCGGCCTCGGGTTTCCGAATGCGGGCGCCGGCGGCATTGCGCGCGAAGGTGCCATTGGCATTCCGGACAAAGACGGCGCTGTCATCCCGAAGTGCGCCGCTGCCATCGTCCGTCGTTTTTTCGTAGCGCACGCCCGTCAGCACCTGGAGGCGGTTGTTAAAGAGCCGGGCCTCCGACTGAAAGTAGTAGGCGCCCACCGTTTCCTTGATGTTCTCCGAGGTCTGAACCTGGTTGATCGCGGCCGCGACCACTTGGGCGGGCGTCATCGTAAAGAGCGCGGGATTTGCCTGCCACGCCTCGTACGCGCGGTAGGTCGAAAGATTGGGCACGCCCCGGCTGACATCGTTATAGCGCATGGGCTGGTTGGCATAGACCTTGGCCAGATAGGGGGCGGATGACCGGTCGCCATTCACGCCCTGATGGGTGTAAATCTCGGAGGGAAGCGTTCGATCGCGCTCGTTTTCCCGGAAGCTGCCGCCCACCTGGACGGAAAAGGGAAAAGGCAGAAAGTTAAAGCGCCGCTTCAGGTCCAGATTGCCGGTGGAGACGTCATCGCGGATGTCGCGGATCCCGTTCGTGGCCGTGTTCAAGATGTAGTTGTTGGGATCATACAGATCGAACTCCCGGTTGCCATTGTCGTACGCTTTGATGCCCCGGGGCCCGGCGGCCGGATCGATGTCCGAGAAGACGACGCGGATCGGGACTTTGGCCGCCGTGGTGAGGATCGAAAAGGTGCCCCGCTCGAAATTGCGAAACCAAGCCTTGCCGAGCGACTGGCTGCCCAAGGCGTCCACTTTCCAGTTACCATCGTCGAAATTGTAACGCAGAGTTCCTCCGGTCGTCGATTGCTGCCGGTAATAGGTGGTCTGACGAAAGCTCGCGCTGCCCCGCCCCGTGGCCCCGTTGGTGAAATCCTCTCCGTAGCTGAACGGGATTCCCCCCGTCACCGTCGGTGTCCCGGTGGTCCCAGTGGTGATGACCAACTCGTTTTCGCTCCAGGGCGTAAGGGTGAGACTGGTCACCGCATTGAAGGAGAGTACGGAATGCCGGCCCGTCTTCCAGTCCACCCGCATTCCGAGGGAGCTGCGATAACGATACTGGGCGGCGTCAGTCAGGGTCCGGCCCGAAAGAAATGGCCGGTTGATTGAGGCGCCCGTGCCCGCACCCGTGGTGGTGTAGGTCGTGTTCATCCGGTTCTGCTCGAAGAACGTGTTGGCGTGGGATGCGGTCAGAACCAGGCCGAACCGATCGTTCACCGGCAGCGTATAGTCGAAACTGAAGCCGGGATTGATCCGGAACATCCGCTTCTCGTTCGTGTAGGGCTGCCTCGCGAGGGTGAGGTTATGCGAGTTGCCCGTGAGGTTAGCCTGGTATCTGAACTCGGCCCGGCTGCGCTCGAAGGCATTCTTGCTGATCATGTTGACCGATCCGGCCATCGTATCCGAACGCGTGGCGGGCGTCGGAACCTTGAGGATCTCCACCCGCGAGTAGTTGTTAATCGAGAATCCCTGCAGCGCGGCGTTGCGGGTGTTGCCCGTCGGCTGGGTGGTCGCCAGCCCGCCGCCATCGCTCGTGATCACCGTCATCCCGGCGGGAAAGCCCCGGACGAGCACCAACTCGGATTCGAACTGGCCGCCGCTCGTCTGCACTCCGGGGATGAACTTGATAAAATCCGCCAAATGGTTTCCGCCCACCACGTCGCCAAAAGACTCGGTCGAAACGACATTTTTTATATTGGCCGCGAACCGTTGCTCGTTGATGGCCAGGGCCTCGCCATCGCTCTCCTTGGTCGAAGCCACGACGAAGGGATCCAAGGCCACTGTCCCGTCTGACGGACCGCCCAGCAAGACGCCAGCCAACCTGATGTCCTGGGTGACGGTTTGCCCGGCGGGAACGACGAGGGGAATTTCCTGCGGCACCATACCGGTGTAGAAAACCTCGATGGTTACGGGCCCGCTCGGCACCCGTGGGAGCACGAACTGGCCAAACTCATCGGTCAGGATGAGCGTGTTGGTGCCCTTGACCGAAACGCGGGCGTTGGCCAGATACCGCCCGCTGACCACATTTTGCACCCGGCCGGCAATGCTCCCGGCGTTTTGGCTCGACCCATTGATTGGGGTACCGTCCGCGGCCTGCCCGAATTGTCCGGACGCGAGCGCCACGGCGAGCCAGCCGGTCAGGACGGCGATGGGATTCTTGCGTTTCATGGTGGTGGGAGTGTTTTCGGGCAGATGGGGAGAATTGGAATCTGGCCTGGTCTTTTCGGCGGACCGGCCCGGGTCGGGGTGGGTCACCATCAGCGCGCCGGTCCGCGGATCTTCGACGACGAAGAGGCCGGTGTGGGCGATCATACGGTCGAGGGCGTCGCGCGGGGTATAGACACCTTTAACGGCGTTCGTTTTCACGCCGGCCACGGACTCGGCGGGAAACATAATTTCGCGCCGAGCCTGCGCGGAAAAATGCTTGAGCGTCTCGGCAGCATCGCCGGCGCCGATATCGAACGGGCGCCGGGCCGGGTCGGGCGCCACCGCGGCAGACACGAAAGTCTGCCCGACGAGGAACACCAGAAGCAGGAGGCTCCGCCGGTTCGTCGGTATCAGCAGGAATGCGGCACCTTCGCAGAGCATCGTGGGGAGGGGATTTCGCTCGGGGCGGGGCGATCATGATCGCACTTCAAGATGCCGGGCCGGGAGAATTCCGTTAAAAGAATTTCTTGCATGACCAAAGATGTAGGCGCGAGGTTGCCCGCCGCGCGACCCGAGCCGCGCGCGCGTGCGGCGATCGCGCCCGGGCTGAATTCACCGCAATTTCCGCAACACGATCTCCGCCTCGCCCCGGCGCTCGGCTCGGACGCCGAAGCCGGCTTCGAGCAAATGCACGAAGCCCGCGAGGTTGTCCGACCGGAAGGACGCGCTGATCCGCACGGCCGCGAGTTCGGGATCGAGGAGGACGAGTTGCGTGGCATTGCGGCGATTGAATTCGACGACGATCTCGGTGAGCGGCGCGGCGGTGAAGTCGAGCAGCCGGTGCTGCCATGCCAGCACGCGGTCGATCTCGCCGCGCGTCAGGGTGGCGATCTGCGGCGGCCCGGCCTGGCCGGAAAGCGACACGACCACCCGCTGCCGCGCGGTGAGAATCGCCGTCTCCGGTGCCGGACTGTCGCTCATCGGCGAGCCAGAATCACCCGGGCGCGGTCCGCCGGCCACCACGGCTTCAGGCCGGGTTGCCCGACGCACCGGCTCCACTCCCGACCGCACCTGCACCGTGCCCTCGGTCACGAGCACCTCGACGGCGGTGGGGTCGACGCGCACGTTAAAGGCGGTGCCCACCGCGCGGACGTCGACACCGCCAGCGGTGACGATGAAGGGTCGCGCGGGATCCTTGGTGACGGAGAAATGCGCTTCACCGCGGTCCAGCCACACACGGCGCTCCGCGGCCGAAAATTGCTGGGTAACGTCGGTGCCGCCGTTGAGCTCGACCATCGTGCCGTCGTCGAGGATACGCGGTCCGAGCGGTGCCGTTGACGGTGTGGCCGCGATTGCCGGCGCCGGTGCGGACGTTCCGGTCTCAGCCGGTTTCCACATCGCAAGCGTGATCACGATTGCGGCGGCAGCAGCAAGCGGCAGAGAGACGGTCAGCACGGGGCGCAGCCTGCCCCGCCACGGCGGGGCGAGGAGATCCGGGTTCGGCTGGTCACTGTGTTCCGGAAGCCACTGGCCGAGCCGATCGAGCCGCTGCCAATGGCGCCGGTGCCGGGCCAGTTGCGCGCCATGCCGCGGGTCAGCGGCGAGCCAGGCCGAAAACTCGTCCTGCTCGACCGCGCTCAGGCCGCGATCGCGGCGCAGCACCCACGCCGCGGCCTGTTGCTCGATGCGATCGAGCGGAGCATCGTTGCGCCAGGAGTCATTCATGACGGGGCCGGCCCTGATGTTCGAGCCGCTCAAAAAACTCGGCCAGCTTGCGGAGGGCGATGGTGCCTTGCGCCTCGACCGTGTGCTCGGAAATGCCGAGCTGCGCCGCGACCTCTTTTTGTGATCGACCGTAAATCTTCCGCAGCGTGAGGATCTGCCGGCAGCGGGTGGGAAGGGACTGGATGGCTTGCGTCAAGAGTTGCAGCTCCTCGGCCCGGGCGACAGCGCCCGGCACATCGGAGGTCTCATCCAAGATGTCCGGGAAGCTGGTTTCCGCTAAAAAGTCCGTACGAGCCACCTGCCGATGTCGCAGTTGCATCAGCGCAAGGTTGCGCGCAATGGCGAAGAGGTAGGCTTTCGGCGACTCGATGCCGCCGGCTTCGCGCGCCTGCAGCACGCGTGCATAGGACTCCTGCACGATATCGTCGACATCGGCGGCACCGGGAAACTGCGCCCGCAGCCACGCGCGCAACATGCCTTCGTGCGGCTGAAGGTGGGCGACGAACCACTGGTACCCTTCGGAGTTCGGCGGAGGCATGGCGCGGGTTGCTGGCCGCGGAAGGAAACGGCGAACGCGCTGCGGGGCGAGTAGAATCCTCCCGTCCGGCGCTCTGGGCGCCGTCATCCTCGGGTGTGGCCCGAAGAATGCCGTTTTTCGACGACGGCAATCTCGATATCCGCACCGGCACGAGGCTGTTCTGCGTGGGCCCGTGATGCGGGCCAAGTGGGGGGGGCGCTACCTGGGCCGCCGCGGGCCCCACCATCGACCCGGCCGCGCGCGGAGCGCACGGCCCACCATCCAGCATGGTTTCTGTTATGGGGTCGGCTTCATGTCCCGGAGCGCGATCAGCTGGCGGAGGGCAGAGTCGACCAAGGCTTCGCCGGATCCGGGATCGGAACGTGTCGTGCCCGGAGATGCGCCGTAACTGCCTTCCCGGTAGGCCTTGCGATTGGCGACATAGCCGATCGCGCCATTCGCCAGGGCATCGATGAAAGTATATTGATAGGGAGAACCCTGTTTGATCATCAGACCGAGCTCGACGAACATCTCCCCGGGCAGGCCGACAAACGCCACTTCATCACCAAGTGTAATCACCATCACCTCAGCCTCGAAGGTATGCTTCCCATCGACCAGCGTGACCATCAATTCCCCATCATGAAAAGCCGGTTTGTTCCCAAACTGGGCGGCCAGGGCCGGAGCCTTTTCTTCCAGCACGCGCAGCCGCACGACTTCGCGCGAGACCTTGAGTGACGCGACCGCCATCGGCTCCAGCCTTTCGTAAGCCCGGATCACTTCCGCGGCAATCAAGGTCCCGATGCGCGCCGCTTCATCGTAGCCCTTGGTGCGATGGGGCCGCTTGGGATCGAGCAAATAGTAATGGTTGATGTTGCCGGCGGCCCCGATGGTGAAGTGCGTCAGCATCTCCGGCCCCTTCACGTCCGCCAAAATCTTGCTGATTTGATAGGGATAGTCGGCCGAGAAACGGGCCCCGCCCGTGGTGTCCAGGTGCATGGCGAAATTCATCATCGTGGCCAGCGGCTTGCCCTGGGCGTTGGCAAAATACAGCACGGGCAGGGTATGGTCGGTCGGCCCGGCGGCGCGGGCAACGTTGACCAGCAACTCGTCCTGACCCTTGGCGGGGTTCGATACGACGGTCCCGTCCTTCATCAGGAAACGCCGGTTGAAGGCCACGCCCTTCACCTCGCCCATCGCCGCGGACAATTTCGCCGCCGTCAGATTCGCCTCTGCGGCCTTGACGCTTTCCGCGATCAGCTCCGGCAGGCGCACCAGATATGCGTCCAAGGCTTTCTTCTGCTCGGCGGTCCCGTTCCGCGCAAACCGGGGACGAATGATGGGCGTGGTGTGCGTGTGCGTCGCCGTAATCATCACGTTCGCCGGCGGCACCGTGCAGATCCGGCCCACGTGCTCCCGGGCGGCCACAATGAGGTGCACGGGGATGCTCGTCATGTCACAGGCCACGATCGCCGCCTTCACCCCGCCGCTCTCGAAGACGACCGCCTTGGCCTGCAAGGGATCGTGCACGCCCTCGGCCAGCACCACCGGGAAAGGCGGGCGCTGCGGCACATGTAACGGCACGAGTGGCGGCGGCGTGAGGTCGACCGCCGCCCGCCCCACCCGCAAGGGCTGGGCGGAAGCCGGCGCCGGGAGACTGACGAGCGCCGCGAGGACCGCGACGAACGCACCGGAAAGGTGCCGCCAGCAGGTTTGCCGGCCAGCCACGGAAAAGTGCCGACGGTTGCGATGGGGAGCGTGGTTTAACTTCATAGATCCGGCTTAAAAGGTGCCGCGAACACCGAGAGAGTAAAGGGCGCCGTACTGCTGCTCGCGGAAACGCCTGGCGTACTCTGGTGTCTGCGATCCGCGCCGATCCGCGCTCGGCCTGTCGTCCAGCGCATTGCTGGAACTCAAGAACACCGAGAGACGCGCCGACAGCGAGTACGTCAAGTTCAGATCGACCGTCGTCCTGGCTCCTTCGAATTCATAGGCATCCGGCCCCAAAGCCGCGACGGCGGCGCGTCGGGTCTCGCCACGGTAGTTCACCTTCGTCTCCAAGGTGATCGGCCTCAGGCGGAATGTCACCCCGGCATTGATCGTTTTGCCCCTCAATCCGGAAATCTCCTTGTACAACGTGGTGTTGCCAAACACATCGAACCAACGCCCCCAACGCCCCAACACGTCCAGTGACTGCCGGGCGTTGAATTCCCAGCCCGAGGCATGCCCCTTTCCGAGATTGTAGGTCGTCGTCAACTGGTACCCGACATAGCGCGGTTCCAGGTCCAGCGCGGTCAGATCCTCCGCCGTCGCCACTCTGACCCTCTGCTCGAAGAACCCGTCGAGATCCTTCTGGTAGACCCCGACACTATATACACCGCCATTGTTCGTGTAGTGCTCGATCGACAAATCATAATTGTGCGCGCTCCAGGGCCGCAAAGCGGGGTTGCGCACATTGATCGTGCCGAGCACGCCCGCGGCGTTGGCGGTGTCAAAGTCGTTGATCGTCGCATTCGGAATGATCTGGTTGAAGTTGGGCCGCCCGTAGGTCTTGGCGTAGGCGAGGCGCGCCTGGAGGCTGCTGGCGATATTATAGGTCAGGTGCAGGCTCGGATAATAGCCATCGTAGGAGCGCCTGGCGCGGGCGGCGCGTTCGAAGAGCGTCAGTCGGAGCTGATCCAACGAGCCCACCGCGCCCGCCTCCGGCTTGCGAATGAGGGCGCCGCGGCTGTCGTGCGCGAAACTGCCGTCGGCCGCCCGCACATAAATTCCCATCGGCTCCGACAGCGGACCCTGGCCCTTGCCGACCGTCTTTTCGTAACGAACGCCCCCAAGGACCCGGAGCCGATTGCGGAGGAAACGCGCCTCCAATTCGAGATAGCCGGCCGACACGGTTTCCTGAAAGGCTTCCGAACGGCCGATCCGGAAGGTCTCCGCCGCCACCTGCTGGGCGAGGGTCTGGGTGAAAAGCGCCGGATTACTCTTCCAGGCCGCATAGGCCTTGGTATTGGAAACCCACGGAATGTTGAGAAAGCCGTAGCCGGCATCCCGCGAGTCGGCCGTGATGCCCGTCAGATAGGGCGTCGCCGGATCGACGGTCGCCGGATTGCCATCGGGCCCGTTGTAGGTCCAGGTGCTGCTCTGCAGTCGCGTATCCCGTTTTTGGGTGCGCTGGGCCGCCCCGCCTTCCAGGGCGAGCGGGAACGCGAGCCGGTTGATGCGCCGCCGGATGCTCAGGTTCATGGTCTGGACCTCGTCGATTACGTCGCGGGGCAGCGACGAGGCCGTCGCAAGCTGGTAGTTTTTCGGCGCCGTGATATCGACCGCCTGGTTCTGCGCGTCGCGGATTTCGAGCGGCCGCGGCCCTTCGTGCGTGATGCCGAGGAAATTGACCGTAAAGGGCGATCCGATGAATCCCGGCGCGGCCGAGAGCTGCGTGGTCATGCTGTAGAAGTGCCCGTCTTCCGTATCGTCAAAACGGGTGGTCGATTTCGACTGACTGGCGCTGGCCTTGATCTGCCAGGTCCCATTATCAAACCGATAACGCACGTTGCCCGAATCGGTGGCCCCGCGAATGTCGAAATACTGGCCATCGAGGACCAGGGTCCCGCGACCGGTGGCGCCACGGGTGAAATCTGGTCCGAAGGTCAACGGTTGCCCGCCCGCAGTCGGCAGCGCGTTTCCCCCACTGTTGGCCGTGAGCTGGTTCATCCCGAAGTACTCCAGAAAGCCGCTGTGTTCGAAGCTGACGGACAAAACGGAGTTGGGCGTGGCCCGCCATTCGCCCTTGAGGCTGAGTGAGTCGCGATAAATGAAGCGGGGGGCGTCCTGCAGGATGAAACTCTGAAAGAAGGGCTTGGCCACGGACGCGCCACTGTTGGCCAGCGACGTGTTGTAGACCCGGGCCGCCACATGGCGTTCATCATAGCTGTTCGCGCTGATGCCCGAGAGGACGAGCCCAAACCGATCATTGACGGGTACCGTATAGGTGAAGTCCGCATTCGGAAGCACGCGATAGCGCTTCTTGTCCAGCGGATCGGGCAGCCGGCTCGCCGTGAGGTTGCCCTGCCGGCCGTTCAAATAGATCCGGTAGTTGAACTGCGCCTTCTTGCGCTCAAAGGCGCTCTTGCTGACCAGATTGATGATGCCGCCCAGTGAATCGGCGGGATCGGCCGGCGTCGGGACCTTCGTCAATTCGACCCGGGAGAGATTGTTGATTGAAACCTGGTCGAACTGGAACACGCGGGTCGATCCACCCGTGTGGGCGCTCGCCAACTGTGAACCATCGGAGGTGACCTGGGTGAGGTTGCTCGGCAGGCCCCGCACCTGGACCGAGATGACATTGGGATCGGCGAAGTCGGCGGAAATGGAAGGAAGATATTTGATGAATTCGCCGACATTGCCTTGCGAGATATCGCCAAATGCGTCCGCCGCGACGACGTTCTTTATATTGGGCGCGAATCGCTGCTCGTTCACCGCGAGCGCCGCCACAC
>JBIJCX010000541.1:0-4271 GCA_044344465.1 Opitutaceae bacterium | reverse complement strand
TCATCCTCCGCCCGGGAGCACTCGTCACCCCCGACAGCGTCATCCTCATGCTCGCCAATCCCGACGTCGAGCAGGCCGCCGCCAACGCCGACTCCCAGCTCAAGGCCGCCGAAGCCGAGCTCCTCAATCTCAAGGTCACGCTCCAGAGCGGCGTCCTCGCCGCCGAGTCGGTGGCCGCGAATGCCCGGGCGGATTACGAGCAGTGGAAACTGCGCGCCGAGGTGAACGAACAGCTCGCCAAGGACGGCCTCATCTCCGACCTCGACCGCCGGCTCTCCGCCGTCACCGCCGAACAGGCCGCGACGCGCCACACCATTGAACAGAAACGCTACGCCTTCGCGCAGGACTCGATCGCCCCGCAGCTCGCCGTCAAGGCCGCCGAAGTCGATCGCCTGCGCGCCCAGGCGAAACTTCGCCGCGACGAACTCGACGCCCTCGTGGTCCGATCGAGCATGAACGGCGTCCTGCAGATTCTCCCCGTCGAGGTCGGTGCCCAGGTGCAGCCCGGCGCCAACATCGCCCGCGTCGCCGATCCTTCCCGGCTCAAGGCCGAGGTGCGCGTGGCCGAGACGCAGGCCAAGGACATCCAGATCGGCCAGCTCGCCTCGATCGACACGCGCAACGGCATCGTCGAAGGCAAGGTCGCCCGGATCGATCCGTCGGTGCAAAACGGCACCGTGCTGGTCGATGTTTCCCTGAGCGGCGAACTGCCGCGCGGCGCCCGCCCCGACCTCTCGGTCGACGGCACGATCGAGCTCGAGCGCCTCACCGAGGTGGTCTTCGTCGGCCGCCCCGCCTTCGGCCAGGAGCGCAGCACCGTCGGCATCTTCAAGCTCGATGCCGACGGCGTTCACGCGGTGCGCATCCAGGTGAAACTCGGTCGCAGCTCCGTCAATACAATCGAGATCGTCGACGGCCTCAAGCCCGGCGACCGCGTGATCCTCTCCGACATGTCCCAGTGGGACGCCAACGACCGGGTGAAGCTGAATTGAGCGCTACGCGCTCAATTCATCCTGAGCGCAGCGAAGGATCCATTTCAAGAGTCTCACAAAACCTGAAACTTTTCGCCGCCCCGATGGTTCTTCCGCCATGCTCGCCGCCACTCTAATTCTAGCCCTCCTGGTTGCCGTGGTCGCCACTGATGCGTCCGGCGAACGCTAGGAAATTTTCCGTCCTCCTCCAACCCCCACATCAACCGCATCCCTCCCATGTCCGAATCCCTGATCAAACTCGAAGGTGTCACCAAGGTTTTCCTCACCGACGAAGTCGAAACGCACGCCCTCTCCGGCATCCACCTCGATATCCGCCAGGGCGAGTACGTCGCCATCGCCGGTCCCTCCGGCTGCGGCAAGTCGACGCTCCTGTCGATCCTCGGGCTCCTCGATTCGCCGACCGACGGCGCCTACACGCTCAACGGCCGGCCCGTCCAGGGGCTTTCGCTCCCGGAGCGCGCGCGCATCCGCAACCGCGAGATCGGTTTCATTTTCCAATCGTTCAACCTGATCGGCGACCTCACCGTCTACGAAAACGTCGAGCTGCCGCTCACCTACCGCGGCATGCCCGCCGCCGAGCGGAAAGCCGCCGTCACCGGCGCGCTGGAAAAGGTCGGCATGGCGCATCGCGCGAAGCACCTGCCCTCGCAGCTTTCCGGCGGCCAGCAACAGCGCGTCGCGGTGGCCCGCGCCCTTGCCGGCCAGCCCGCCGTGCTCCTCGCCGACGAGCCCACGGGCAACCTCGATTCGAAGAACGGCGACTCGGTCATGCAGCTCCTCGCCGATCTGCACAAGGCCGGCGCCACCATCGTGATGGTCACGCACGACGCCCGCTTCGCCCGGCATGCCGATCGCACGGTCCACATCTTCGACGGCCGCGTGGTGCAGGAACAGGTCGAGAGCGACCCGACGCGGTGAGCGGCGGGTGGCGCCGCTCAAAGTAGCGAGCATCGAGTAGTGACTAGCGAGTAGAAACACGGCCCACCCTCTCTCATCCGGCACCTACTCGCTACCCGCTACTCACTACTAGCTACTTTTCGTTCCCCATGCTGACCGATCTCCGCTTCGCGCTCCGCCAGCTCGCAAGGACGCCCGGGTTCACCGCCGTCGCGCTGGTCACGCTGGCGGTCGGCATCGGCTCGGCCACGGTCGTGTTCTCCGCGATCCACGCGCTGCTGTTCAAACCCCTGCCGCTGCTCGCGTCCACGCAGGATCGCCTGCTGTACGTCACCGAGACCGACCGCGCCCGGGGCGCGGAGGATCTCGGGTGGAACTACGCGGACTTCGCCGATCTCCGCCGGCGCTCGACCGCGCTCGACGGGTTGTGGATTCACGCCGACCGCACCGTCATCATCAAGGACAGCAACGTGCCCGAGCGCCACCTGGGCACCGAGATCACCTGGGATGCGTTTGCGCTGATGGGCGTGAACCCGATCCGCGGGCGCGGTTTTGTCGCCGCCGACGCCGAGCTCAAGGCGCCGAATGTCGCGCTGATCAGCGAGGGGCTGTGGAAGCGCCGCTTCGGATCCGATCCCGCCATCATCGACACCGCCGTCACCCTCAACAGCGAGCCGACCACGATTATCGGCGTGATGCCGCGGGGCTGGCGGTATCCTGATTTGTCCGACGTCTGGACGCCCCTCCGCGCCGATCCGGCGAAGGCCCCGGCGCGCGGTGAATTCCGCTTCAGCGGCCGCGCCCGCCTGCGGCCCGGCGCCACGCTCACGCAAGCCCAGGCCGAGGCCGACGCGATCCTCGGCGCGCTGGCCCGGGAGTTTCCCGCCTCCAATGCCGGCATCGGCGTCAAGCTCCGCCCGATTCGCGAGGAGGCCGTCGAGGGTTTCGGCCAGCAGACGATCCTGCTCTTCGGCGCCGTGATGTTCGTCTTCCTCATCGCCTGCCTGAATGTCGCCAATCTCCTGCTGGCCCGGGCCGTCACCCGCGCCAAGGAGCTCGCGATCCGCCTCGCCCTCGGCGCCGAGCGGTCGCGGGTCATCCGCCAGCTCGTGACCGAGAGCGTCGTGCTCGGCCTGCTCGGCGGCGGGGGCGGACTCATCCTCGGGCTCTGGGGCAACGACGCGATGGTCGCGGCCATCCCGGTCGACATCCCGTTCTGGCTGCGCTTCGACTTCGATCCCTGGGTCTTCGCGTTTGTGCTCGTGCTCTCGCTGGCCGGCGCGCTCATCTTCGGCCTCGTGCCGGCGCTCAAGGTCTCGCGGCCCGACTTGGTGAACGAGTTGAAGGAGGGCGGCCGCAGCGCCGAGACCTCCGGTCCGTCCGCGCACCGGCTGCGCAACCTTCTCGTCATCGTCGAAGTCGCGCTCGCCCTCGTGCTGCTCGTGGGCGCCGGGCTGATGATGCGCAGCTACCTTCAGGTGCAGCGGCAGCATCCCGGTTTCGAGGCGCGCCAGGTGCTCACGTTCCGCACCGGGTTTCCGCCCGCGATGTTTGGCGACAAGAAGGACATCCCGGCGCGCTTCTTCGACGACCTGCTCCGGCGCCTCGCCGCGTTGCCGGGCGTCGAATCCGTGGCCGCGACCAGCATGTTGCCGGGCCGCGATGGCGTGATCGCCGGTTTTGTCGTCGAAGGCGAACCCCGCCCGGTGCGCAGCAGCGACGCGCCCCTCGCCCACCACCGGCTCGTCACGGCCGGCTATTTTTCCACGCTCCGGATTCCGCTGCGGGCCGGCCGGTCCTTCATCGACGCGATCGACAAATCGGGATCGCCGCGCGTGGCGGTCGTGGACGAGGCGTTTGCGGTCCGCCACTTTGGCAGCCCGGCCGCCGCGCTTGGCCGGCGCTTCTCGCCCTATGAAAGCGAGCCGGGTTCCAAGGGCGGCGCGACGGCAACCGAGGCGATGCCCTCGGGGCCGATGGAGATTATCGGCGTCGTCGGCACGATCCGCCATCGGCTCGATCGCGAGCAGCAGCAACCCACGGTTTATTTTCCTCAAAGTCAGGATCCCCTGAACTTCCTTTCCCTCGTCCTGCGCACGCGCGGCGATCCCCTCGGGCTGGCGGAAGCCGCGCGCGACACCACCCTGGCCGTGAATCGCGACATCCCGATCTATGACGTGTTTCCGCTCGAGCAGGTCGTGATGCGCACGGACGGCGTGTGGCAGCGCAAGTTCTTCGGCTACCTCTTCACGGTCTTCGGCGCGGTCGCCCTCTTTCTCGCCTGCATCGGCATTTACGGCGTGATGTCCTACAACGTCACGCAGCGCACGCAGGAGATCGGGGTGCGGATGGCGCTCGGGGCCCAGCCGGCCGAGGTGATCC
>JBIJCX010000207.1:0-14531 GCA_044344465.1 Opitutaceae bacterium | reverse complement strand
AGGAGCGGATTTCTGCCGCGATTTTCCCAAGCCAGCGCGGCATACAGCCGCTCCTACAGCCAACCAAGCCGAAGCAAGCTTCGGGGTATCGGACCCAAGGCGAATGAAATTCACCCTTTGGTTTTGCTCTCAACTCTCAGCTCTCAGCTCTCAACTGAATTCTTCCGGCTAAGGCGTACTCCCCGCCACCTCAGTCGACGGCGCGGGCGCGGGGGCGAGCGTCGCGGCGGCGGCGGAGGCGCGGGCGGTCGCGGCGGCCATGAAAAACTTCTGCGCGCAAAACGGCTCCTCTCCCGCCGGACGGGCCGGCTGGCGGTAGGTGCTGTCCGGCTGGAGTTCGCGCGCGTCCTGATTGTCACGCAGTTCCGCCGACAGCACTTCATGGATCAGCCGGCGCCGGAACTCCGGATCCGCGATTGGAAACACCATCTCCACCCGGCGAAAAAAATTCCGCGGCATCCAGTCGGCGCTGCCGAGGAAGACCTGGGGCGCACCGCCGTTCTCGAAGTAGCAGATGCGGGCGTGCTCGAGATAGCGCCCGACGATGTTGCGCAGCCGGATGTTCTCGCTCAACCCCTTGACGCCCGGCAGCAGGCAGCACGTCGCCCGCACCACGAGGTCGATCTGCACGCCGGCCTGCGAAGCGGCGTAGAGGTTGTCGATCGTCACCGGGTCGACGAGCTTGTTCATCTTGGCGATAATCCGCGCCGGCCGGCCCGCGACGGCATGCGCCGTTTCGGCGGCGATGAGTTCCTGGATCCGCGAGTGGAGGTTGAACGGCGCGACCAGCAGGTGGCGGAACTCCGGGGTCCGTCCGAGCCCCGTGAGCGTGTTGAAGAGCTGCGCCACCTCGGCCCCGAGTTCCTCGCGACACGTCAACAGGCTGAGGTCAGTGTAGAGCCGCGCCGTCTTCGGATTGTAATTGCCGGTGCCGAGGTGGGCGTAGCGCCGCAGCCCGCTGCCCTCGCGCCGCACGACGAGGCAGCACTTGCAGTGCGTCTTCTGGCCAACGAACCCATAGACGACGTGCACGCCGGCCTCCTCGAGCTCGCGCGCCCACTTGATGTTGTTGGCCTCGTCGAAGCGCGCCATCAGCTCGACCAGCGCCGTCACCTGCTTGCCCGCCATCGAGGCTTCGATCAACGCGCGCACGATCGGCGAGTCGCCACTCGTGCGGTAGAGCGTCTGCTTGATCGCAAGCACATTGGCGTCGCGGGCCGCCTGCTCGATGAAATCGACCACCGGCGTGAAGGAATCGTAGGGGTGGTGCAGCAGGATCTCGCCCGCGCGGATGGCGGCAAAGATGTCCGGATGCGCCCGCACCGCGGTGCACTCGGCGGGCACGAACGGCGCGAACTTCAGGTCCGGCCGGTCGACCGTTTCGTAGAGACTCATCAACCGCAGCAGATTCAGCGGCCCCTTGAGCCGGAAGGCCTGGGCGGGATCGAGCGCGAGGTGCCGGCACAGGGTCGCGCTCAGCCCCTCGTCGACGCCGTTCTCGATCTCCAGCCGCACCGCGGCCCCGCGCCGGAGATTGCGCAGCTCGTCCTCGATCTTCTTCAGCAGGTTCTCGGACTCCTCATCGTCGATGTAGAGGTCGCTGTTGCGCGTGACCCGAAACGCATGCACGCCACTGACCCGGAATCCCGGCGACAACTGGCCCACGCAGACCTTGATGATCTCGCCGAGAAACATGAAGCGCAGCGGACCGTCGGTTCCCGGGGGAGTCGCGCCCGTCGGTCCGACCCCGATCGGCACAATCCGCGGCAGGCTGCGGGGCACCGGGACGATCACCATGAGCTTCTCGGTCTCCGCGGTTTCCGGGTGATCCAGGGAGACAAGCAGGTTGAGCGTCTTGTTGGCGAGCAGCGGAAACGGATGCGCCTGATCGACCGCCAGGGGCGTGAGCACCGGCAGCACCTGCGCCTCGAAATAAGCCTGCGCCCACGCCTTCTCGCCCGCATCGAGTTGGGCGGCGGTTCGAAACACGATGCCCTGCTCCGCCAAGCGCGGCACAATGCCCTCGTGCCAGCAGGCATATTGATCGGCGACGAGCGCGTTGACGCCGCGGTAGATCCGGCGGAGCTGTTCCCGCGGCGTCAGCCCGTCGATGCTCAGCATCGCGGCCTCGGAATCGGCCTGTTGCATGATCCCCGCGACGCGAATCTCGAAAAATTCGTCGAGATTGGAGCTGACGATGGCGAGAAACTTCACGCGCTCGAGCAGCGGGTTGTCGGGATTGCACGCCTGTTCGAGCACACGGCGGTTGAACGCCAGCCAGCTTTGCTCCCGGTTGGCATAGACGGTCTTGCCGGGGCGGGCAACGACCACCGCCGGGGAGGGTGGCGGAGACAGGAGCCGGGGATTGCGTTTGGCGCGGGTCACGAGAGAGCGATTCGGTTACAGTCGGCACGGTGGACTCCGACCGGCTGCGCACGAGCGGAATTGAGTTCTGTCACACGATTGTCACTTTTCGCGGCGCGCTCAATCCGGAGTTTTCCTCGCCCGGGAATAGCCGCAGCCGGGTGAATGGAGCCGCTCACGCGGCCGCAGTCACCGCAAACGCGGCATGGAGAATCTCCCGTTCGGCCCGGATCCAGGCCCAAACCCCGGGCCAGGCCGGGTTGCGCGTGGTGCGTGCCAATTCGTCGGCGCGCCGCGCCACGCGCAACTGCAAATCCAATAGCTCCGTCTCCCAAGGTGCGGCGGCTGGTGTCGTAGCGGGGTCGATCAAGGTAAAGGTGGGCATGGAAGGGGAAAAAGTGACAGTCGCGCCGGATCGGACAGCGAACAAACCCAACGGTGCCCTCGCGCTTCAACTTCGCAACCGTCGGGTGTGAATTTCCCGTGACGATTTGATTCGCCCAACCCGGTCCGTGTCATCGCCGCCCGCCGGCTTGGCAAACGAGGTTTATGAACGGACCAGGAGGTCCGTTCTCCTCGAATCGACCAATCACCGCTTCTTCGCCTTGCCCTTGCCGCCGGCCGGACGCTCGCTCTCCCAGACCCGGGCGGGGTCGTAGTTGGGATTCGGTGACGGCAACTGGGCGCCGACCTCGGTGCGCCACGCGGTGAGCCGGGCCCGCAATTCGGCGGCCTGCTGGGAGCGGCGCGGGGCGAGATCGTTTTTTTCGCCCAGGTCCGCGCCGAGATCGTACAGCTCCACCCGGTCGTCCTCGAAAAAGTGAATGAGCTTCCAGTTGCCGAGGCGGATCGCGCTGTAGGGCGTCGCGCTGCCGGGGTGGTAGTGCGGGTAGTGCCAGTAGATCGCGTCGCGCCGGAGTTTCGTGCCGCCGCGGAGGAGGGGGACGAGGCTTTCGCCGTCGATCTTCGCCGCGGCCGGCGCGCCGACGATTTCGAGCACGGTGGGAAAATAATCGACGCTGATGACGGGCGTCACTGCGTTCACGCTGCCGGGCTGGATTACGCCGGGCCACCTGACGATCAGCGGGACGCGCGTGCCGCCCTCGTAAGCGGAGCCTTTGCCGAGTCGCAGCGGCGCGTTGTCCGTCGAAAGCGGGCGGCGCCACCCGTCCGCGCCCAGGGTGCCGCTCAGGCCGCCGTTGTCGCCGGTGAGGAAAATGACCGTGCTCTGGTCGAGCTTGAGCTCCGCGAGCGTCTTCATCACCGCGCCCACACTGTCGTCCACGCTCTCGATCAGCGCGGCATAGACGGCGTTGCGCTGGGCGACGCCCGCGGCGATCTTCTTCTGGTATTTCGCGATGACCTCGGGCTTGCCGGCCAACGGCGTGTGGACCGCGTAATGCGGCACGTAGGCGTAGAACGGCCGCTCGCGGTTTGCCTCGATGAACGCCACCAATTCGCGCGTGATGCGATCGGTCAGGAATTCCCCGGCGCGCTCATCCCGGATGTTCGGCACCCCATAGGGGGGAAAATAACTCCTCGGCGCACCCATGTGGCAGCCGCCGAAGTTCACTTCGAAACCCTGGTGTTCGGGAAAGAACTCGTCGTTGCCGAGGTGCCACTTGCCAAAATGGCCGGTCGCGAAGCCGCGCTCCCGCAGCGCCTCGGCCATGGTGCGCTCCGCGAGGGGCAGGTGCATCTGCCAGTCGGGGATGCGCAACTTCGCGTACGGCCGCCGGTGTCCCGCAATCCAGTCGGTGAGGTGCAGTCGCGCCGGGTACTTGCCGGTCATCACCGCGGCGCGGGTCGGCGAGCACACGGTGCAAGCCGAGTACGCCTGCGTGAATTTCATGCCCTGGGCGGCGAGCCGGTCGATGTTCGGCGTCTCATAAAACGCGCTGCCGTACGCGGCGAGGTCCGTCCAACCCCAGTCGTCGATCAGGAAAAAGATGATGTTCGGCGGACGGGCCGCCGGCTGGGCCTGGGCCCAGGACACGACGCCGTTCGAAACCAGCAGGACGCAAAGGAAAAGCAGCGGAATTCGCTTCATGGTGGCACGCTGAGTCGCGCCCCGATCGGGGCGGCGCTCAATCCCGTTATTCGCTGGCTGAAGCATCTTCGCCACACGGCGAATAGGCTCACCCGCCGCGTCGACCGCCGAATCAGGCAGGTTTGAATTGTGAACGGCCGTTCACAATTCAGAAACTACTTCTTCCCTTTGTCCTTGGTCAGCCCGGCCGCTTTCTTGATGTTGTTCACCGTGGCGCCGGAGACCCCGAATTCCGCGGCGACCGCACCGGCGGTCTTGCCGCCCGCCTTGAGGGCCTTGACGATCTGATCCTTCAACTCGGGCGTGACCCGTGCGCGTTTGCGTTTGCCCGCCTTCACCGGCGCCTCGGCTTTGACCTCGGCCTTTGGCGCCGCCTTCACTGCTTTCTCCGCGAGAACGCCCTTGAGCGCACCCTTCAGCCGCGGCGAGGCAAAATCGACCAGCGCCCTGATCAAGGCGTCGATTGAGCTCAATCCGACCCGGGCCGGCAAGTCGGTGAATTGGGCCTGGCGGGCCGCTTCAAGTTCCTTTTCCAGGGTCGCCAGTTCGGCCTGCTTCTTTGCGAGTGATTCTTGGAGGGATTGGATGTCGGGCATTTTCTTGGCTGGGTTATGGTTGTTCGGACGTAAGTGGATCGTTTCGTGATTTCTCGGCCTCCTTCATTGATCCGGGAAATCCCGGACGCCAACCACCAAAGTGAAACGGGTGGCGGCCACGCGTTTCACCTCAATCCCCCGCGGCGAACCGCAGTGCGTATTGCGCCTGGTTGTAGTCCGCCACCGTCGCCAGATAATCGCGCCGGGCCCGGGCCAGTTCCTCTTCCGCCTGCAAGTCCTCCAGCACCGTGCTCACGCCGGTTTCCCGGCGCTGGCGCGACAAACCTGCGGTCTGATCCGCCGCCTCCAGCGCCCTGCGCGCCAGGGCAATCTGCTCACCCAAAGCGCGCAGCCGCGTGTGTTGTTCGACCACCTGGCGGCGAATGACATCGCGGGTCTTTTCCATTTCGAGTTCCACCTGGCGCTCGCGCGAGGCCGTCTCGCGCTGCCGGTTGCGATCAAACAGCCCGCCGGGACCGACGCGCCAGCTGAGCCCAAACGCGTAATCCTCGCTCACGTCGAACTGCCGGCCGATTCCCGTCGAACCCGCCCCGCCGCCGAGTCCGCCGTAGCCGATCTGCGCGCCCAGGGTCGGCACGAGGGGACCATGCGTGGCCGCCCGGTGGGTGGCCCGCGCCCCGGCGAGCCGCGCGGCGGCCTCGTCAAGCTCAGGCCGGGTCGCCAACGCGCGCACGACCAGCGGTCCCGCTGATTCGTCGGCCGAGACAAGGGAGAGCGGAGCGAGATCAGTCTCGACCGGCGTCAGTTCAACCAGCGGATCGAGCCGGAGAATCTCGGCCAACCGGGCGGCGGCGATGCGCTGCTCGGCCCGCTGCCGGCTGAGGGTAAGTTCGCTGCGTTCGCGCGCCGCCCGGACCCGCGCGGCCTCGCCCTGGAACGTCAGTCCGGCATCGACCGTTGCCGCGACCTGCTCGGCGTGCCGGCGGGCGATCTTGGCCGCCTCCGCCGCCGCACCCACGGCGGAGCGGGCGCGCGCCAGATCAAAATACGCCGCCGCCGCGCGAAATGTCTGCTCCCGCTGGCGGGTGGCGACCGCCGCCTCGTTGGAACGAACCGCCTGGCGTGCGACAAGGTTCTGATAATACGTCTCGCCCAGATCGAGTTGGGCGGTGAGGGCGACCCCGATCGCGAGCGACTGCTTGTCGGCGTCGATGATCCGGCCCTCCACCGTCTGGATGTTGTTCTCGTGCCGGCGAAACGTGATCGCGGGCGCGATCCACGGAAAATAGCGGGCGCGGGCCGCCTCGCTCGTTGCGCGGGCCTCGGCCAGTTTCTCGCGGGCGAGTTGGACGTCGATATTGTTGGCCCCGGCGAGCCGCAGCGCGGTCGGCAGATCGATGATGCCGCCGGCCGGCGCGGGTTCAGCGGCAGTGAGCGATGCAGCGAGCGAAACGCTGGTACAAGACAGTGCAATTGCATGCCGGAGCCCTGCGCGCCAGTCCGCCGAAGCCTTGGCGAAGGCGGATGAGCGCAGGGTAGCTCGCGACTTCGGGCGACGGTCGGTCCCGCCGCTCACGCAGCGGGCTACACCGGTGATCGTGGTGCCGCCGCTCATTTCGCCTCCACCGCGGTTACCGCCTGACCGGACACCAGCGCGAGTTTACCGAAGAGGATGACTCGCGCGTTCTCCGCGATGCCCTCGATAATTTCAGCGTTCACGCCGTCGTTGAAGCCAGCTTTGACCGGGACGCGGGTCGCCTTGCCGTCAGCGAACGTGAAAACGAAACTGTTGGCCTTTTCCTTCACCATCGCCGCGGCCGGGACGAGCAGCGCGCCAGGGTGCAATTCCACGCCTACCTTGATGCTGGCATACATGCCCGGGCGGAGAGTGAGATCGGCGTTGGGCAAATCGATCTCGACAAACAGCGAACGCGTTGCCTCGTCGAGCGCACCCGAGTGCCGGCTGACCGCGCCCTTGAAGATGCGCCCGGGCAGCGCCTCGGTGCTGACGATCACCGGCTGGCCGGCCTGCACGCGCGCCGCCTCGATCTCGGGCACGGCGACCCGGGCGCGGATCGTGGAATAATCCATCACGGTCACAATCGCAGCCGCGGTCGGATTGGTGCTGGCGGTAGCCGCGGGGACGAAGGCGCCGACATCGACGTAGCGCATCGTGATGACGCCGCCAAACGGCGCGACCATCCGGCCATAGCGGAGCAGGGTGTCGTTCTGGGTCAGGACGGCCTGGGCCACGGCGAGACGCGCCTCGGCTGTGTCCGATGCCTGGGGCGTGATGAGGTCCGGCGCCTTGGCCCGGGCGGACCGGATCCGCTCCAACTCGGTCGTGGCGATGCGCAATTCGGCCTCGTGCCGCGCCCGCTCCGCGACGACCTCCGGCAACTCGAGTTCGGCGATCAGCTGGCCGGCCTTCACCGCATCGCCCTTGTCGACCGCGATCGACTTGAGATAGCCCGCGACCTTCGCGTGCAGCGTGACCTGCTGATTGGCCCGCAGCGTGCCCGGCAGGGTGACGAAGCGATTGATGTCGCCGCGGCGCGGGCTGGTGACCTGCACCTCGGGGGCAGGCTGCGCCGCGTGTGACGACGCACACACGAGGATCGCGCTCAGCGCGAGAAAACGGAAGGAGGGCATGGCGGGTTGGGAAGACCGGGAAGACCTGGAAGACGGGGGAAGACGGGGAAGACTCGGGAGAAAAGGAGATGAGGGGAAAATTGGCCGTTGCACGCCTCTTTGTCCGAGGCCCGGGCGACGATTATCGTGGGTCGTATTTCTCAGAAAAATCGGATTTCTCCGGCACACCGTGCCGGTCTGGCAGCCTGCCGGGAACAGATGGCCGCCATCGCACCGAATTTTAAGTCTGAATACGCCATCTTCATCGCACGTCCGAAAGGCTGCCAGGCCGGAAGTGTTCGCTCGCCGGATCATCCGGGTCGAGCGACGGAGAGCGGACTTTCCTCGTCATGAAAATCGCGAAGAAACTCGGCAGCACGAAAAGCGTGGCAAAGGTGGCGAGGGCGAGGCCGCCGACGACCGCGCGTCCAAGGGGCGCGGTCTGATCGCCGCCCTCACCGAGACCGAGGGCCAGCGGCATCATGCCGACGATCATCGCGCAACTTGTCATCAGGATGGGCCGCAGACGGCTGCGGCCGCCCTCGATGGCACTCGCAATCGGGTCGGCGGTCGCCACGCGCGACTTCTCGGCAAAGGTCACGAGCAGGATCGCGTTCGCCACGGCAACACCGACCGCCATGATGGCGCCCATCGCGGACTGGATGTTCAGCGTCGTGCCCGTGAGCCATAACGCCAGCACCACGCCGACCAATACCGCGGGCACAGTCGAGACGACCGCGAGCGCGAGCCGCACCGACTGGAAGTTCGCCATCAGCAGCAGGAAGATGACGACCACGGCGATGATGAGCCCCGACTGGAAGCCGCCCAGCAACTGTTCGAGCGGCACGATTTGCCCGCGCAGGTCGACCTTGGTGCGGGCCTCGGGCGCGGGCCCGGCCGCGACAATGGCCTGGCGGATGGCCTTCGCGGCGGTCCCAAGGTCCGAACCGTGAATGTTGGCCGTGATGCTGACCACGCGCGCGAGATTGTAGCGCTCGTAGGTTCCGACCGAGGTTCCCGGCGTGAGGCTCGCAAGGTTGCGCAACAGCACCGGCGATCCGGTGGACGACGTCACCGGAATGTTCTGCAAATCCTCGAGCGTCTTCGTCCTTTCCTCGGGAATCTGCACCTGGAGATTGAAGCTGATCCCGGTGTTGGGATCGGCCCAGAAATTAGCCACCGTGAAGCGGCTCGAGGTCGTCGCGGCGACCAGCGAGCGGGTGACATCGCTCATCTGCACGCCGAGGTGACCCGCACGCTCGCGATCGACGTTCACCGCCACGCTGGGGTAGTCGAGCGTCTGCGCGATCTGCACGTCGCGCAGGAACGGCACCCCCTTGAGACGCTCGATAATCTTGTCCGCGTAGGCCTTGCTGATCGGCAGACTGGAACCGCTGATGGCGATCTCGATCGGCGTGGGCGAACCAAAGCTCATCACACGGGTCACGATGTCCTGGGGCTCGAAGGAAATGCGCAGGTCGGGGAGTTCGCGCGCGAAGACGCCGCGGAGCTTTTCCTTGAAGTCCTCGATCTTGAGCCCGGTCCCGGGCTTGAGCTGCACCGCGAGCCAGCCCTCCTCCGGACCGCCATTCCAGAGGTGCACGAGGTTGACCGGAAAGCTCGAGTTGTGCACGCCGACCATGCCGATGGACATGTCGATCTTGTCGGCCCCGCCCGCCTCGCGTTCGATGATGCGCAGCACCCGGCCCGACAACGCCTCGGTCAGGGCCACCTGGGTCCCGCTCGGAGCGCGCAACCGCACGGCAAACTGGCCGTTGTCCGTCTTCGGGAAAATCTCCGTCCCCAGCCGTCCACCGATCACCCACACGACACCGCCGCACGCGGCCAGGTAGATGATCGCCAGCGGCCACCGGGCAGCGACGATTCCGCGCATCAGGCTGGCGTACGCCCGCTGCATCCGGGCGAAATACGACGCCTCGTGCACCTCGCTGGAATGCCCGCGCAGGAACCACACCGAAAGAATGGGCACCAGCGTGCTCGAAAGCAGGTACGACGCGATCATCGCGAAGCCGACCGCCAGGGCCATCGGCACAAAGAGCGCCTTGGCCGCACCGACCATGAAGAATGCCGGGATGAACACGGCCAGGATGCAGAGCATCGCGAGCAACCGCGGCAGGGCGGTCTCCCGCGTACCCTCGAGGGCGGCCCGCGAAAGCGAGGAGCCGCGGGCGATGTGCGCGTGGATGTTTTCCACCGCCACCGTCGCCTCGTCGACGAGGATCCCGACCGCGAGCGCCAGGCCGCCGAGCGTCATGAGGTGGATCGACTGCCCGCTGATCCACAGGGCAAACACGGCCGCGAGCAGCGAGAGCGGGATGTTGATCACCACGATGAACGCGCTCCGCCAATCCCGGAGAAAGAGCAGCACCATCAGACCCGTGAGCAGCGCGCCGAGCCCGCCTTCCTTGAGCACGTCGTTGATCGACCGCTTCACCACCGGCGACTGGTCGAACACGTAGCTGACCTTGATATCGTCGGGCAGGATTTTTTGAAACTCCGGGATGTTTTTCCGGACCAGGTCGACCACCGCGAGCGTGGAGGCGTCACTGCGCTTGGTGACCGGGAGATAGACGGTGCGCCGGCCATTCGCGAGCGCGTAGGACGTGGTGACGTCGGCCCCGTCATCGATGCTGGCGACATCGCGCACATAGACGGCGCCCTGCTCGTTCTTGCGCAACAGCACCGCCTCGAGATCCTTGGGGTTCTTCACGATCGCGTTCATCTCGATGATCGGATACTTGTCCCCGAGATTCATGTTGCCCGAGGGACTGATCGTGTTCGCCTCCGCCAGGGCCTTCACAATGTCGTCGGGCGAGAGTCCGTAGGCGCGCATGCGCTCGGGGTTCACATTGACGATGATGCCGCGCGAACTGCCGCCGAAGGGCGGCGGGGCCGACACGCCCGGCAGCGTCGCGAAGGACGGCCGCACCCGATTGAGCGCCTGATCCTGCATCTCGCCGAGCGTGCGGTTCGGATTGTCGGTCGAAAATACGAGGTAGCCCACCGCCACGCTGCCGGCATCGAACCGCGTCACGAAGGGCGCGACCGTGCCCGGCGGCATGAAGGCGCGGGAACGGTTCACCATGCCGATCGTCTCCGACATCGCCTGCGACATGTCGGTGCCGGGGTGGAACTGCAGCTTCATGATCGAGGCGCCCTGGATCGACTTCGATTCCACGTGCTCGATGCCGGTGATGTAGAGGAAATGGTACTCGTACCGGTAGGTCAGGTAACCCTCCATCTGCGCGGGATCCATGCCGCCGTACGGCTGCGCCACGTAGATGGTCGGGATGCCGAGCGGCGGAAAGATGTCGCGCGCCATCCGCTGAATCGCGAGGCCGGCCGCCAGCGCGACCGCCAGCACAAGAACGATGACCGTCAGGGGACGACGCAGGGCGAGTTGCAGGAAATTCATGCCGGGTGCAGAAAGTGGGGAGCCGCGCTCTGACGCGACGACCGCGGATTGGTTACGATTTTTTCCGGAGCGACAAGGTATTCTTGGCCGGTGGGTGACATTTTTCTTTTCCTGCCGGGGATGCCCCCTATTACGGCGGTCGTAAACTAACCCCGATAACGATGCCCGACCCCGCCCTCGAATCCGAGATCCTGCGCCCGCTCTGGAAGGTGCACATCCTGCATCACGCCCGGCAGGGGCCCATCGTCGGACACTGGATGCTGGAGGAACTCCGCGAGCACGGCTACCGGGTGAGCCCGGGCACGCTCTATCCGCTGCTCGCGCGGATGGAAAAGCTCGGCTGGCTGGAACGGGTCAAGGCCGGCGGACGCAAGGCAGCCAAGGCGGGCCGCCCCTATCGTGCCACCGTCGCGGGCCGGCGCGCGCTCCGCGAAGTCGAGGCCCGTCTGCGGGAACTGATCGGCGAGGTGCACGTCCGCAAGAAGCGCTGACGATAGGGAGAGGGGGAGAGACAGAGAGACGGGGCGAGGGAGAGACGGGGAGAAGGAGCGAGTAAGATTAAAGGCGGCTACTATCACCGGGGATTCTGAGTTCGGATTTTTGTCGTACCGTTCCTTCCGGTGGAGGGCCGAGCTCCGCCGAGGCCGCGGGAGCACTCGGACGGGATCAGGGCGATCGGCGATCGAGATTCGGCCCGAACTACCCCCTACGCCCGCCCGAACATTGATCGCCCCGACCCCGTTTTTCTGATCCCTACAATCCGAAGATTTCCCGCAGCTTCCGTTTGATTGCGAGTTGGCGGACGGCGGACACGCGGCTGCGGGTGGTCAGAATATCTTCGCGCGCAAACTCGATGACAAGGTGACAGCGGCACGCCGTCTTGTTTTCGAATCCGTCGGCCGCATCGAGGAACACTTCGTGCGAGCGCATGGGCCGGTCGGGCGGCCGAATCGTGCTGCACACGAGGCCGTTCAGGTTTCTGAAATCGGCGTTGCCCGCGAGGTGGTCGGGCGAGAACAGGACGAGATAGTGCGGATTCTCCGCCGTAGGATACGGCACCAGCAAAATGTCCCACTGGCGCAGCAGACTCACGGCCGACGAGCAGCAAGGCTGCGCGCGGCGGCGGCGCTGATGGCGTTGTCGAGGGCGATGTCCTCGGCGGTCAGCTCAAACTTGAACGGCTTCTTCGCGCGCGCGGCAGTTTTTTTGGCGGTGGAGCGGCGCGGCGCGAGTCGCGGCGGAAGAAGGGTGGTTGCGGGCATGACGAAGAGTGTGCGGGTGCGAAGGTGAATTTCAACTATCGCGTGTGAGGGTTTGCCCGTGCGGGGTTTGTCATGGTCGATGACGATTTCCGGCGCTCCCGCCGCTTCCGCCATTAGACGATTCCGATTCCGGATCGGGCGTGAGTCGCGGTCTGTCGAATACTCATGCCTGCCTCCTTCGAGCGGTTGCCATCAAAAATTAAAACCATACCCCTTCGGCCTTCCGTGATGTAGAGCGCTCGGTTTGCCTGCTCCCGCAGCGCAGCTCCGTCCCTTGCGACCTACTTCACTGCAGGTTTGGGCCTACTTTTTCTGACGAGTAAACAGGCCTGAGGCTTCATGCTTGGACCAAGTCAGCCGCGCGCGGACGAGCGCAACAGCCGTTTTTCGGGATGAAAAGGCCGAGGCGAACGGAAACGCGCCGTCGAGGATCGCAGGCCCAATCCGCGCGTTGGCTGTAGTGACTGTTTCGTCCACGTGCTCATTGACGTCGAAAGAGGCTCTGAGCAGTGCCGCCAACAATCCGACAAGAGGCAGCATCCACGACTCCGCCAACAACACCACCGAGAACGGGCACACCTTTCATAAAGTTAACGACTCCCCGCTCCCCGGCCTTGGTGAGGAGGCGGAAGCCTACCTTTTTGTTGATCTCGATAAGGACCTTGCCGGGGATTTGCTTGATTAGGTTCTCACCCAGTTTCTGGGCGACTTTGATGCCGGCTTGCTTCAGCACTTCTTTGCCAGCGTCGCCGAGTAAACTGACAAGAACGAGGGTGCGAACGCGGTCGGAATCGAGGCGGTGGCCATAGATGCGCGCAATCGCTCCGGCCATACGTGCCTGAATAATCCATGATGCGCCAAATGCCGACGGAATCGAGATCGGCAACGTGAGAAGACCGCCCAAGCCAGTGACAAAGCCTGATGTGAAGTTCTTACTGGTCTCCCAATTGATTAGCGACCATACGCGATCGTCGTGGTGAGGATAAGACGTGTCGATCAAGTATTCCGTGGCGAGGTCTTCGGCACTCGAAAGCGGCGGAACACCGGAGATAGCCTTGTCGGTGATCCAATCGACGAACTGTTGGATTTGTGAATCTGTGGGTCTCTTTGCCATGGTGGGTCGAGAGTGGCCGAGACGTCGAAGATGAGCCACGCGGGGCTCGGCACATGCCGCTTACTTCGAATGAAAAGGCCGGGGCGAGCAGAGTCGCGCTGAGCGAATTCGCAGGCCCAGTCCCCGCGTTGCGCTCTGGCGACTGGGTTGGGCCGTTTTATTTCTTCGAGAACAACTTGTAGCCGGCAAATGCGCCAGCGGCTGCCAAAACCACGGTGCCGCACGTAAGTATGGCAGCTCCTCCTAAAATGGTGCCACCTACGGCGACTAATCCTGATGTGATTCCGGCGCCGGAAAGGCCTGCAACGGCCCCTGACGCTGAAACGATCGCTGCGGAGCTGGCGAGGCCTACACCGGTGCCAACAACGGCACCGCCTGCGGTTCCTGCGGTTTCTTTAGTATTTTTGGATTTGGGCATGGGAGATTGCTTTTGCCGAGACGTCACAGGTGAGCCACGCCGCCGACTGGCGCGTCAAGGGGATACGTCTCAGCGTAATTACAGTTCGGGTCTCCGATTCCAACCGACAAGTATCGCCACTGCCAGTGAAACGACAAGAATTGGAACTATTTCATGCACCTCGTATTATCGAACATTTCTGAGAAGCTCTGTTATCGAGTGATCGATTTCAGTAATAGCCTTCTGCGCTTCAGCTTGGTCTGAACCAGCCGTCAGGAACTGCGCTTTAGCGCGGATTGAATTTATCGCTTGTGCCGACAGCTGCTCTTGTGTGCCTATTGTGCCCCGTGCCGACGCCCAGCCGCGCGCCTTTATGCAGTACTGTTCTAGGTTTACTATGGTCGTCTGTAAGGCGGGTGCTAGCTCAGTTGGTGCTTTTACTCTGCGTAGAATCGTCACTATGTCGTCAACCTCGCGGATCTGACGTACTCGCTCACTGCGAACATCAAGGCTTAAATCCAAGCCTTCACGCGCCCCGGTCTCGCCCACAGAGAATACCCAAAGCAGGACGATAAATACCAACCATTTGAGTGTTAGTGTAACCGTGTAAGTTAAAGGGATATCGCACTGCTGTCCGGTCATTGAAGGGTGTGTATAATGCATAAAGCTTATTATCAGTTACTTAACGGACCGGAAGTTTCGCCGCGATTTCAGCTCGGC
>JBIJCX010000206.1:0-14537 GCA_044344465.1 Opitutaceae bacterium | reverse complement strand
GCAGAGTGTCCGAGAGGCTCATCGTAAAAGTGAAATATCCGCGCCAGGGTACGGGCGAAAACTGTAGGAGCGGCTTTGCGCCGCGATTCTAACGAACCATCGCGGCGTAAAGCCGCTCCTACATCAGACCGCGTCGAAACGAGTTTCGACGCGGCAAACTCACCGGAAATGAAGCTCGAGGTCGTCATCGCGTTAGTCGGTTGAACCCGCCCGTTTCAGTCTCATCCGCCAGGGATAGCTCGGGTCGGGCTCGCCCACGAAAGGCTCTGGCGCCGCGGCGGGCCAGCGATCAAACACCGGCACCTGATACTGGAGCGCCGGCAGCGGACCGCCGCCCTTCCCCGCCCACGCCGTCGTGCGCTGCTCGAGGTCCTTGAAGCCAATTTCCAGTCCGCGCGCCTGCAAGAGGCTGCCCGACACCAGCTGCAGATCGAGCAGCGCCCGTTGATATTCAATTTCGCTCTGCAACTGATCGAGACGGGACGCGAAGAGATCCTGCTCGGCCTCCAGCACCGCGCGACTGTCCACCCGGCCGACCTCGCGGCTCTTCAACCGCGTGTCGAGCAGGTTGGTGCGGAAATCCACCACGGAGCGGAAGCTCTGCGCCGCCGCGTAGCTTTCGGTGACGCGCTGTTGCGCCGTATCGAGCCCGTTGCGCAGCTGGTTCGACACGTCCGAAGCGATGCGCTGGGACTGGAGCAGGCGTTGCTGGGCGGCGCGATACTCATTGCGGCCGCGGATGCCGCCGAACAGCGGGATGCGCATCTCCAGGGACACGGCCCAGTCCGGAAAATCCCGGTGGCTGATATCGTTCCACGACGTGCGCCAGTTGAAGCCGAGGCCATGAGCTCCGTAGCTCGCCTTGAGATCAACCTGCGGCAGCCGCTGGTTTTTCGCGTAGCCCAGGCGAATCATCTCCTGACCCACCTGCGACTCGACCCGCAGCATGTCCGGGCTCATTGCGAGGGCCGCGCGCGTGCCTTCCTCGAACGACAGCTCAACCGGCCGCGACTTCGGCTCCTCCGTGGCCACGAATTCCGTCTGGGCCGTCCGCGGGGAACCGCCAAAATACGCCGCGAAGCGGTTCAACGCCTCCACGCGCTTCTGCCGCGAAAGGCTCTCGCGCGACTTTCGCACCGCCAAGCCCGCCTCCGCCTCGAGCACATCGAGCCGCGATCCGCGTCCGGCATCCAGACTGGCCTGGGTGTCTTTTACCAGCGTCCGGGCGAGCGCCACGGAATCGCCGGTCAGCCGGGCCTCCTGCTGCGAAAAATACAGCTGCCAGTAGGCCAGTTCCGCCTCGGCCACGACCTGCATGAGCTGTTTGCGATATTCCTGAAACGCGACCTCCGACGTGCGCGCCGCGAGCCGCAGTGCCGCGAGATTCACCGCGTGCCCCCTGCCCTTGAGCAGCGGCTGCTCCACGGTGAAACCGACCTGGGATTCGTACTCCGCTTCGAGGTCGATGATGACCGTCCGCTGGATGTTGTTGATCAGCTGCCGCCCGGTCGCACCGAAGCGCAGGCGCGTGCCGACCGGCGTCAGCATTTCGATCCCGGAACTGTAGTTCTCGTTCCGCTCCTTGAACACGCCGCCGCTGCGCAGGCTGCGCTCAATCTCGATCGTGTTCGGTTTCTGCCGGTCGAGCAGCTCGCCGTTCGCGAAAAGCGACGGCTCAAACGCCCCGCCCTCGGCGCGCCGCTGGCTGCGCGAGGCATGGAACGCGAGCAAACGCGCCTGCACCGCCTCATTGTACTCCACGACGCGCTGCATGTAGTCGCCAAGGGTCAGTTCGCTGCGGTTGGCATACGAGGTACGCGGTATCGCCGGTTCCGCGCTGAGGGGGAGACTGCAGAGCGGGACCAGCGATGCCAGGATCACGGTGGGAAAGGCCCTGCGCGAGGACCTCAGGTGATGTGTCATTCGCGCGGACGGCATACGTAATCGCCGTCACCGGCAACAGCGAAAGTCGGCGACGGAGAAAAAATTCCACAAGTTCGCTTGAGTATCCATACTTGGGAGAAATTCTATCCGCGTCGTTCTTGCATCGGCCAGTCGGGGAAATCGGCACGGGCTTGAGGTGTGCTGTTGTGTCTGTCCGCCCCACTTGGCCCGCCGGCAGCAGCGATCAGCGGGTTGACCCCGTGGTCCCGATCCGGCTCTCTCCCCCACCCCGACGGCCATGGAAACCACCTCCTACCACCCCCTGCACGATCTGCCCCCACTCGCCGGCATCACGTCAATCGAAGACGCGATGCGCGTCGGCTTCTCGGTCGACGACTGCGTGGCGCGCCTGAAACGCCACCACTGGGCCTTCCGGCGACTGCATGATATTTTTATCCGGCGCCTGACAGCCGAGCCAATCTACGAGTTGAAGATGGGCTTCAGCCTGCATGCCCACTACTGCGCCGAACACGCCGCCGTCTGGCGCGAGCGCGTCGGCGAAATGCGCGAACCGCCGCTCGGGCTCGACGCGGTCCCCAATGCCGCGTTGGACGCATTCTTCGATGAGTTGCTCGCCGCTCCGGAGACCGACGCGCTGCTGCTCGGGATCTACGAACACGCGCTGCCCGCCCTGCAAGACGCGCTGCAGCGGCACATGGCCGAGACCAACCGCCTCATCGACCATCCGAGTTTCCGCCTCTGTCGCTTCGCCGCGATCGAAGTCGCGGAGATGCTCGATTTCGGCGCCAAGGCCCTGGCCCGCCTGCTGCCGGAACCGCGGCGGGCCGCGCTGGGCAAATGGAGTGCGCTCCTGCGAGAGTTGCTCCAACAGGCGGGCGGCCTCGATGGTTCGACGCCCGTCAGCGAGACGCCCCTGCGCCGGCTCCATTCGGCCACGGCTCCCGTCCTGGACAAAAAGCCGCGGCGCGACGAGCGCTTCGTCGATCCCTACAACATGGGCGTGCATGCCGAGGCGTTTCTCTACGACGAGAGATTTCCGCCGGCGCCAAAGACGCTGATGCTTTATTACAAGCGGCTCCGCGAAATCGATGTGCCGGAGATGATGGCCACAATCATCGCCGAGACCAAGGGCCAGCCGTGGGATTACTATGTCGACCTGACGCGCCAGCTCTGGGACGAGGCGCGGCACGCGATGATGGGAGAGGTTGGCTTCATCCGCGCCGGCATCGACTGGCGGCAGCTGGTGCGCATCAACTTCACGTGGTCGCTCGCGTTGAACACGCAGCTCAATCCGCTCGAACGCCACGCCGTGCTGTATTTCATCGAGCAGGGACTGATGCCGAAGAACGGCAAACGCTTCGAATGGGAGCTGGGCCAGGCCTCGGGCGACGCGTACGCCGCCATGATCCAGGACTACGACTGGGCCGACGAGGTGCTGCACGCCCGCATCGGCCGCGATTGGTACGTCAAGGCCATCGGCGATGCGCGCAAGGCCGTCGAATACGGCGACGCGTGCTGGTCGCGCGTCCTGATCGACTGGCAGAGCTACCGTAACGCCGGCCTCACGCGGCACGACAACTGGTGGCCCGCGGTTTACTCCGAGTGGTGCCGGGTGCACGGGCACACCCCTGACCCCGCCGTTCTCGCCTACGCCACGAGCTACGAACAGGTGCGGGCTGATCTCAAGCAATTGGCGGGATCAGGGTAGACGCCTACGCCTTCGCCGTGAAAATCTCCTCCATCGGTCGGCCCTCGGCCAACGGCAGCGCGATGCCGAGGAGGCGCGCAATCGTTGGGGCCACATCGAGATTGCGCACGCGGCCGAGCTTCAGCCCCGGCTTGATGCCCGCGCCACTCGCGAGGAAAATTCCGTCAAGCTCCGGGTCGCTCGACGCGTAGCCATGCGTGCCGCCATAATTGATCGATGGGCCCGTGACCACGTCGCCCGCGGCGGCACCCGTGAACGCGTAACCAGCCTTCGGGTATAGGATGATTTCGCCCATGCCGGGATTCTCTTCCGGCGTGGGCATCCCGAGCGTTGGCGCATCCGCGCCATCGATCACCCGCTCGATTCCGGCCGTGCGCGCAAACAGTTCCTTCAATCTCGGCACGAGCTCGGCCCGCCGGGCGGGATCCGTCACGTAAACAAAGGCGATGCCACCCTGCGTGCCGGCGTAGGCGTCACACTGGGCGACGGTCGGTCCGGTCGCGCGAAGGAGGCCGGCCTGCTTGAGCACGACGTTCGGGTAAATGTAGTGCTCAACCTTCTTGAAGCCGTGGTCGGTCGTGACGATCACGGTCGTCTGCGCGCGCCGGCCGCTCGCATCAATGGTGCGCAGGAGTTCGCCCACGAGGTGATCGGCCAGCGCCAGCGCCGAGATGCTTGCCGGCGATCCGGGCCCGAAACGGTGATGCGTGGAGTCGGTGTTGAGCGGGTGGAAAAGCAGGAGATTGGGCTGGTGGCGCGCAAAGACGAAACAGGCGGCGCGCGTCCACAGTTCGTCCCGCCACACGATGTTGCGCCGTCCGGAACGCGCGGCCTCGACCTCGTCCGCCGTGGCGACACCGGCGGCGATCATCTCCTGCGGGAGCGTAGCCGCGGGGTCGGGCAGCTCGGCGAAACTCCATGTGATCGTTTTCGGTCGCGTTATGGCGACCCAGTCGACTTCGGCGGTCGTCAGGCCGGCATTGAACGCAACGTCGTACACCGTCGGCACGCGGACGAGCAGGTGCTTGTCCACCCATGGCTCGATTTTCGTTGGCTTGCCCGGGCCCTGGCGCGTGACGAGGCCGTTGTAGAGCACGCCGTGCTGGCGCGGCGGCACGCCGGTGACGAGCGTCGTGTGATTCGGCCACGTAATCGCCGGATTGGAAATCGTCATGGCGTCGGCCACGGCCCCGCTGGCGGCGAGCCGGCGGAGGTTGGGCAACGGGATCGACGGATCGCGCCAGAGGTAGGCTGGGAAACCGTCGAGCGAGATCAGGACCACGTGGCGATCGCGGTTGGCGGCGGCCACCGGCCAGGCTGCCACCAGCAGTGCAAAGACGAGCGCGGCGAGTCGGAAGGAATGGGGCGTTTTCATTGGGGAAGTAGGCGGGCCGGGATAGACGTCCGCGGCCCACCAAGCCGGGCGAACGGCCGGCGCGAGTCAAAGACGTTATGGCATCAAACCGTCCGGTGCGCCCAAATCACTTATTGCACCCGCGGCACGTGGTAGGCGGACAGATCCTCGTGCCGGCATTCGAACCGCGATCAGGCGGGCCAGACATGCGGGCACGGGGACGTGCCCGCCCACCCACGGAGATTCCCCGCCCAGAAAAAAACGCTCTCCTCCGCCGTGTCAGGCCAGCATCGCCCGAATATCCACCAGCGCCTGCTTGGTGCGTTTGATGCCGTCAATCTCGGAGTGCTTCGCCCCCTCGTATTCGATGCCGATGTAACCGTGATAACCGGCGGCGACGACGATCTTGATGAGCCGCTCATAATCGAGGGTCATCTCAATCTTGTCGCGGCGATCCTCGGTATAGAACCGGCCGGCGCCGGTGTCCCAATCGTAGGCCTTGGCGCTCACCGCCTGCTTCACCCAGGGCATGAATTCGCGCAGGCCCTGATACGGGTTGTAGAGTTCCGACTTCACCCGGTCGGTGTAGAAGTTGCCCAGATCGGGCAGGATGCCCACGCGCTTGTGGTCGGCCTGTTTCATCACCTGGGTGAGCCACTTGCCGTTCGAGGAAAGTCCGCCGTGGTTCTCGACCACGACCCAGAGGCCGCGTTTGTCGCCTTCCAGGCAGAGCCGGTGCAGCCCATCCGCGGCGAGTTTCGCCTGTTCGTCCCACGAGAGCTTCGCATCGCTGGCGGCGTTTACGCGAATGCTGTGACAGCCCAGAAACGCCGCCGCCTCCAGCCACTTGATGTGGTTCTCGACCGTCTTGGCCCGCTTGGTGCCATCGGGATCGCCGAGATTGCCTTCGCGATCGCACATGATGAGGAGGCTTTTGACCCCCTCGCCCGCGGCGCGGGCCTTCATTTCACCGAGGTAAGCCTGATCCTTCGCCTTCTCCGCAAACATCTGGTTAACGTATTCGATCCCGTCGATGTCGAGGCTGCGGGCGAGCTTGGCGAACTCGAGATTGTCGAGCGGCTCCACGCCGGGGCGCTTGAAAAAGCGTTTGTTCAACGACCACTGGGCGAGGGAAATCTTGAACGGCTCCTGCTTCGCGGATGCAGCGGCTTTCGCCTGCGTCTGGAGCATGCCGACCGCGCCGAGCACGGAGGCGGTTTTGAGAAACGAACGGCGAGTGGCGGGATGACTGAGTTTCATAAGGAAGAGGGAAAGTCATGGCGGCAAAAGTCCCGGATGGGAACAGGATTTTCCGGCCGCGCGCAGAGCGCATGGCCCACCGCGGAAATTTCCCGCGAGGCAAGAAACTGAGAAGCGCCGGGCCGCACCCTACCCGGCAAGAGCCGCGCTTTCGCCCGGCTCAAGCGCGGCTACGATGCCCGGCGCGTGCCGCGATCACGCGATGTCTTCCGGGCGCCAGCCGCGGCGGTAGGTCGGATAAAGCAGCTTGTCGGCCTCGGGCAGACTGGTCCGCATGGCCACAGGATCCCAGGTGAATTTCTTGCCGACGAGAATTGCCATCGTGCCGAGGCAAACCATTTCCGTGAACGGCACGGAGTATTCGAAATTCGAACCGGCAAGCTCGGGCTTGCCCGCGCGAATGGCCGCCATCCACTCCTTGTGCGGATTGCCCTCGGGCACGCGGGGAATCGTCTTCGGCGGGAACGAAGCCGACAGCTCCTGATGCAACGACTCGGGCACGATGCGCGGGCTGTTGCAGTAGTCGTTGCCGTCATAAACCGTCGCCTTCGAACCGAACAACAACTGGCCGCCCTTCGCCAGCGTCCGCGCCTCTTCCATCTGCTTCGGCTTCTGGGGCAGCCGGCCACCCTCATGCCAAACGAGCTTCACCGGAGGCAACTTGCCGCGAGCCGGGAACTGATAGGTGACAATGGCCGATTTTGGGAAAGCCACGGACGTGAGACCGTCGATCGCGGTCAGCTCCACGCTCGTGGGGGCACCCAGTTGCAGGCCCCAGAATGCGGCATCCATCAGATGGCACGCCATGTCTCCCAATGCGCCGCAGCCATAATCCAGGTAACCCCGCCACTTGAAGGGGTGAATTTCCTTGCTGAAGGAGCGATCCGGCGCGCGGCCGAGAAATTCGTTCCAGGCGAGTCCTGGCGGGACCGGCTCGGCAGCTGGCCACACGGGCATGCCCTGCGGCCAGACCGGGCGGTTGGTCCAAATATGCGCCTCGCGCACTTCACCCAGGATACCGGCATCGAACCATTCCTTTACCAGCCGGATGCCCTCGCCCGCGTGGCCCTGATTGCCCATCTGCGTGCAGACCCCGTTGAGCCGGGCCAGGCGGAGCAGTTCGCGCGCTTCGCCGACCGTCTGCGTGAGGGGCTTCTGTATGTACACATGCTTGCCCATCATGATCGCCATGTAGGCCGGGAGAAAGTGCATGTGATCGGGCGTGGCGATCCCAACGGCATCGATCTGGTCGTCCATCTCGATCAGCATCTTTCGAAAATCGGTATAGCGCTTCGCATTGGGAAACTCCGTCATGAGCTTCTTCACGTTGGCCACCTTCGCCTCCTTGGCTTGCTTCGCCCCCCGTGGCTCTGCCGGACCCTGCCAGTCGATATCACACAGGGCGACGACCTCCTCGTCCTTGTGGGCCATCGCGTCACTGAAGCCCTTGCCGCCGCACCCGATTTGGGCAAAACGCACCTTGGCGCCGGGGGCAATGGGCCGGGGCTTGCGCGGCGCCTTGGCCAGCGTGACGCAGCTGGACAATCCCAGCATGGCCGCAGCCATGGACGAGAAATAAACGAAGTCGCGACGAGTCAGTGCATGTTTTGACATAGGAGTAATGGTTCCGGCGCTGGCGAGACGCTCGGGCGGGAGCGGAGTTTCCGGGTGTTTTCTTGGACAGGGAGAGCGCGGATAAACGGAGCCTTGGCGGACCAAGGCGTGCGGCCGGGCATCGGCGGCCAGCCGCCGAAACCAAGCGCCAAAACTCAATCCTAAGCCGACGGCGGAGCCAAGCCCGGAGTGCTCGATTCTCTTTCCGGCCGGGCCGGCGCCGGTAATCGTGCTCGTGTTTCGCGGTTCCGGACGCGAATAAGATTACGATCAAGAGCACGAACCTCCGATGCAACTTACCAAACATTGGGCCGCGATCCTGGACGACTACGTCATCGACCTCGCCTGGTCTCCGGACGGCAGCCAACTTGCCGCTGCTTCCGCCGCCGGACCCGTTTCCCTGATCGCTGCCGCCGACGGCGCCAAACGCCACGAACTTCCCGGCCATGCCAGCGGCACGAATTGTCTGGCGTGGCAGAGTGCAGGCAGCCCGCTGCCGGGCGCCTCTGGGAACGTGAACCAGTCCGCGGCCTGCCTGCTCGCCACCGGCGGTCAGGACGGGGCCGTGAAATTTTGGGACGCCGTCGCCGGTCAGCATACCGTGACGGCCAAGCTCGGTTCCGCCTGGGTCGATCACCTCGCGTGGCGGCCCGTCTGGAGAACTGAAAACGGCGAACAGCGGACGGACACGAAAGGCGAAGGCGCGTCCCGCGCCCTTCGACCTTCTTCCTCTGCGCCCACGCTCTTCGCCGCCGCGGGTCGCACGCTCGCGGCCCTTCACCCTGATGGCACGGTGGGGCACACGTTCCGGCCTGCACCCAAGACCATCACGGCGCTCGCGATGCAGCCGGCGCGACCCGGATCGGTCGAGCCGGCCGGGGGCGCGGTGACGGTCGCCTACTTCGGCGGGGTCGTGCTCTGGGACACCGACGACTTTATCATCCAAAAGGAATTTCCGTACGCCAACGGCATCCACGCGCTCGTCTGGTCCCCCGACGGCAAGTGGCTTGTCTCCGGCAACCAGGATCCCTCCGTGCATCTCTGGATTCCCGCCAAGGACATCGAACTCCACATGAGCGGCTACGAGGGCAAAGTGAAATTCCTCTCGTTCGACCACACGGCGCGCTGGCTCGCCACGAGTGGCGGTCGCGACGCCTGTGTCTGGGATTGCCTCGGCGACGGGCCCGAGGGCCGCGAGCCGGCGATGCTCCCCCATGAGGCGCCGGTGTGTGCGGTCAAATTTCAAAATGGGCACGGACTGCTGGCGACAGCGGCACAGGACGGCGTGGTCCAGCTCTGGAGTCCCGAGCGCAAGCAACCGCTTCGCGCCACCGTGCGGATGCCGACTCCCGCGACCAAGCTCGCCTGGTCGCCTGACGATTCGCTGCTCGCGATCGGCTCCGAAAAAGGCGCCGTTTACGTGCTCAAGTGCGAGTCGTGAATCGGCGGATGACAAGTGGATTTGTGCGCGTCGCCGGGACGCGGTCGCGCGCCGATGTCGCCGCCGGCACCGGATCATAAGAGGTTTCTAACGCCAGATACGCCCTTTTCTAACGCGAGACCCGTTACGCTCGGCGGTGAAATATGCCCGCGCGATGAAAAAGATCCTGGTTTGGGACCTCTCTGTTCGACTCTTCCACTGGGCGTTTGCCGCGTCACTCCTCGCGGCCCTCGGTTTTGCGTTTTTCGCCGACAAGCACGGGGCGCTGTTTCGGTGGCATATGGTGGCGGGCATCGTGGCCGTCTTTCTGCTGGTCCTGCGGATCGTAATGGGCGTAGTGGGATCACGTTACGCGCGATTTACGCGGTTCCCCCTTCGGCCGGTGGAAGTGGCCAGGTATTTCCCCCGCGCGCTCACCGGCGACGCTCCGCGCTACGTCGGCCACAATCCCGGTTGCGCGCTCGCGGCCCTGGCGATGTTCTTCCTGGTGCTGGTGTTGTTCGCGACGGGCCTGAACGGCAGCCGCGATCCGTGGGAGGATCTCCACGGCGCTCTGGCGTATGCCCTGCTGGCGGTGATCGGCGCGCACCTGGTTGGGTTGATCTGGCACGCCGTGCGTCACCGAGAGAATGTCGTGGCTCCGATGATTTCGGGCCGCAAGGAAGGGCGCCCCGAAGACGGCCTGGCTTCATCGCATCCTGTCTGGGCGGCGGGCCTAGTGGTCGTGGCCACGGCGTGGATCGGCGGTCTTCTGGCCAATTATGACGCGGCGACCTCGCGGATCCACCTGCCCCTCACCGGAGCGACAATTCAACTCGGGGAGAATGACGGCCGGGAAAAGGAACATGTAAAAGAAAAGCGAAAGTCCCGCGATCACTAAACAAATCACGAACCGCTCTGTCGAAGTTTCACCACATGAATTCAGGTTACCTCCTATTCTCGCGCCTTGGTTGGTTCAATCTGCCAGCGGTAGTCCTCCTCGGGCTGCTGCAGCGCTCTCCGGCGCTCCGCGTTGTCGCGGCGGCCACCGATCGCTTTGCCAACGCTCCGCTGGGGGCGATGCTGCGGGCCGCCATGTTCGGTCTCAGCTCGCTAGGTTCGGTGCATGCCTTGGCGGGAGCGACGACACTCGTCACCAACAAACCGAGTCCGCTCACCGCGACCGCGGGCCTGCCGCTCGCCCCGGTGGGGTTTGGCATCAATGGACCGGGCGTCGGTCAGCCGGGCTCTTGGGTTGTCGGCGGCTCCATTCCGCCCGGGCTTAATTTCTCCGGCCTCACCGCGCCGGCCACGATCAATATCGCCAACCTCGTGCTGTCGGGCATTCCGGCCACCGCCGGGAGCTACACGGTGACGCTGCAGGGCTGGGAAAACAAGGACCGAAAAGGCAAGGGGTCTCCGGTTTATGACTACATTATCACTGTGACGGGTGGCAGCACGGCGACGGCGCCGAGCTTCATCGCGCAACCGGGCAGCCAGATCGTGAACGTGGGCGACCGCGCGACCTTTTCGGCGACGGCCTCCGGCAGTCCGACGCCCACGTACCAGTGGTTGAAGGGTGGCAGCGCCATTGCGGGGGCCACGAATTCGTTGTACATGATCGCCAGCGCGCAGCCCAGCGATGCCGGCGCTTATGCGGTGGTCGCCACCAACTCGGCGGGAAGTGTCACGAGCTCCGCGGCGCAACTCAGCGTCAACAACGTGGTCGGATTGCCCGTGGTCTCCGGCCGGCTCGTCAATCTTTCGATCCTGACCAATGCCGGTTCGGGCGCGAGCGTGCTCACGATGGGCGCCTTCATCGGCGGCACGGGCACCCACGGTTCGATGCCCCTCGTTATCCGGGCGGTCGGGCCCACGCTGGGCACGGCGTTTGGCATCCCGGGAGTGCTTGCCGACCCGGTGATGACCGTGAATGCGCAGGGATCCGCCGTGCCCATTGCGGTGAACAACAAGTGGGGTGGAACCGCGACATCTCGCGCGGCCTTTGCCGCGGTCGGCGCGTTTCCGTTGCCGGATGCGAGCCTCGACTGTGCGTACGTGCCGCCGGCCCCGGGCCTGGCTTCTGGCGGCTACACGGTTCAGGTGGCGAGCGCGGGTAGCGGTACCGGTCTGGTGATCGCGGAAATCTATGATGCCACGGGGACGGGGCGCACCGCCACGACGCCCCGGTTGGTGAATCTCTCGACCCTGGCCCAGATCGATGCCGGCGCGACCCTGGCCGTCGGCTTTGTGATCGGCGGAACGACGTCCGCCACCGTGGTGGTGCGGGCGATTGGTCCGACGCTCGGCACGGCCTTCGGACTTGGCGGGGTCATGGCGGATCCGGAGTTGGTTTTGTTCAACAACAATACCGGCCTGCAGGTGGCGGCCAACGACGACTGGGGTGGTGGCGCTGCGCTGGCCAACGCGATGAGTTCGGTCGGGGCATTTGGCCTCGCGGACCCGGCCTCGCGCGACGCTGTACTCGTCATGACATTACCCCCCGGCGCGTACTCTGCCCGGGTCGCGGGCAAGAATGGCACCGGCGGCACCGCCATCATTGAGGTGTATGAGAAACTTTGATTCGCAGTCGGTGACACACCCCGCGGGACAAGCTGCAGTGACAACCTTAGGCCATTCGCGCGCTTTCGCGGGCCGGTGCCCTCATCCTTATCCCTTGCTCTCATGATCTCCTCTTGTTCCCAATCGGCCCGGGCGGCCGGCGTCGCCGCGCTGGCGCTCTGGCTCTCACCCCGGGCAGCCCGGGCGGAAGACGTAATTCGTTACAAGTTCCAAGACTATCAGGAACTCGGCGGCAGGATTGCCGTGCAGGTCCATGGAGCCGCGATCGAGAAGGATTTCGGCCCCAACATGCACTTGAAGGTCGAGGGGGTCATTGATGCCATCGCCGGCGCGACGCCCAACGGCCAGCCGGCACCGGCCGGCAGCGATCAGGTGCCGCTGTCGAACTTGACCGAGCGCCGCAAGGCCTGGAGTGCCACGTTCTCCCGGCAGTTCAAGGCCATCAATGTCGCCCTCGGCGCCAGCAACAGCCGGGAAAGTGACTACGTCTCCACCGGTTGGTCGCTCAACACGATCACTGATTTCAACCAGAAGAACACCAGCCTGCTGGTCGGCCTCGCCGGCACCGACGATGACATTCGCGTGTTCTACCAGCCGGAGCGGGCGAAGAAGCGCGGCCACGACGTGATCGTGGGCGTCACGCAATTGCTCGATCCCCAGACATCGGTCACGTTCAACCTCACGTGGGGTCGCAGCCGCGGGTACCTCTCGGATCCGTACAAGCTGGTGCAGAAGGCCACGGAGATCTTTCCCGGGGTGTCGCTGCCCCTCACGTTCCCGGAAAACCGCCCGACGGAACGCGACAAGTGGATCGGACTCGCCGGGATCAACCGGGCATTCCCCGAACTCAATGGCACCGTCGACCTGAGCTATCGGTTGTATCACGATACCTACGACACGACCGCGCACACGGTTGATGTCGCGTGGTTCCAGCACCTTGGTGAACGCCTGATCTTGCGTCCCGGCCTCCGCTGCCACCAGCAGGACGCCGCCAGCTTCTATTACTACCAGCTCGACGGCGCCACGGTCGTCCCGGTGTCGGGCCCGCCGCGGACCAACGGGCCGTTCTACTCGTCGGACTACCGCCTGTCGGCGTTGCGCACGTACACCTACGGTCTGAAGTTGATCTGGAACGCGACCGAGGCCCTGCAGTTCGACGCCGCGTTCGAGCGATACGACATGCGGGGCACCGACCGCGTCACGCCCCAAAGCGCGTACTGCCGCGCCAAAATCATCACGGTCGGCGCCCGCTTCGCCTGGTGAGGCGCCGCCACCCCTTCCGCATTTTCCTATGCCCTCATTCCGATTTGCTCCCGTTTCCCGCCGTACGGCTTGCTTCATTTTCGGATTTATATCCGCGCTGGTCGCGCCCGCCTCGGCCGAGGTGAAGATCGGCGAGGTTTTTCCCTCCCTGGTGACCAACGGTCTCGTTCGCCTCTCCGGCGGCGAACTGCCTGCCACGGCGGGCAAGGTCGTGCTCGTCGATTTTTGGGCGTCGTGGTGCGCACCCTGCAAGGCGTCGTTTCCGACCCTCGCCAAACTGCACCAGGAGTATGCGCCGCGCGGTGTCGTGATCGCCGCGGTGGGCATCGATGAAAAGGCAGCGGCGGCGACGGCGTTTGTGAAGAAACTCGCCCCGCCCTTTACCACCCTGCACGACCGCACCCAGACTCTCGTCAAACAGGTGGTTGTGCCCACCATGCCGACGACCTATCTTCTCGGCCGTGACGGCCGCGTACGTTTCGTGCACGAGGGCTTTCACGGCGAACGCACCGACCGGGAGCTTCGCGAGCACCTCGAGACCCTCCTCGCCGAAAAGTCCTGATGCCATGAAACTCCCTCTCCCTGTCCTGCTTCTGCTCCTCCTCGCCGCCAGTGGCGGGTTTTCTGGTTGCGCCAACGTAAATCTGGTTCGGGTCAAGCCCTGGGAGCGTGCCACGCTCACTACCTATGCCATGCGTCCGGATCGCGATCCCCTTCACACCAGCATGATGGAACATACATTCTTCTCCCGGGAAACCGCCGCGGGGGGGCGTGGTGTGGGCGGCAGCGGCTGCGGCTGCAACTGAGACTCGGTTCGACGGGCAACGCATCCGTGAGGAGTTAGTCCGGCAGCTCGCTCGAGGCTGTTCGCGTCTCCGCCTTCGACGGCCGAGAGGACGCCTGAGCGCGTATCTGGGCAGGTTCGCGCACGTGAATCACCAGGCGGCGTACACCCGCACTTTCGTCGTCTGCGACGAGGCGGCTGGCCGTGTGCCTTGACCGACGAATCGCCAGCGCGGATGTTCCCGCCGGCGCGGGCGGCAGGCTCTCGCTAGCGCCTGACCCGCTGGTTGTTTTGTCCTGGCTCACCGGCCCCTTGAAAGTCTGGGTAAACTTTGGCCTTGCGCGGTGGGGCACGCGTCGTAGCGTGCGCGGCTCCGCGGTTGGTCCCCATCGTCTAGCCCGGTCCAGGACACTACCCTTTCACGGTAAGAACCGGGGTTCGAATCCCCGTGGGGACGCCACGTTAAGTGCTTAACTATAAGCACTTAAGAAAACAAGGAAGCTAGGTTGCCAGTTGTCGCGGCAACCTATGCATGAATAAGTCGGATTTTACGATCAGCCGATTCGCGAATCGGAATGGCGCCATCTCTTGGCGCGTAGCGGGCCAGATTCACGGCGAGCGAATCCGCCGGAATTTCAAGACGCGC
>JBIJCX010000205.1:0-14565 GCA_044344465.1 Opitutaceae bacterium | reverse complement strand
TCCCACCATCCTCCGCAAGTCGAGTAGTAGAGCCCGTGGAGGTTTACCACCGTGGCGCCATAGATGAAATCCTCGTTCAGCGCCGCCACCATCTCGGCGGGCGTCGCGCCCCAGCCGCTGGAGTGGAAGCACTCGTTCCACACCCGGGGGCGGCCGTAGAGGTGGGCGATCGAGCTGTTGACCTTGAGGCCCTGGAACGCGCGCGCGCCCGCGAGTTTCGGATCGTCCGTGCCGGGCGCGGAGTACCAGCGCATCGTGCGGAACGGGTCGCCATAGGCGCGGCGCCCCGCCGCGATGCCGCCGCGCCCGCAGTTGTCGTGGCCGAACAGCAGCCCGCGCGCCTCGTGCCACTCGAAGATCGGCCGGAAGTAATGTTCTTCCAGTAGCGTCGTGACTACATCGGCATAGTCGATGCGGACCTTCGGCGTGATCGCGCCGAGGTCGTGCCACAACGCGGGCAGGAGCGGCGCCAGCGCGTAACCCTTGCGGGCGAGGAACTCCGCCGCCAGCCCACGCGACCAGCGCGGCATCGGCGACCCGAAATCCAGCTCGTCCTGAAACGAGACGGGAAAGGTCGAGCCCAGGTGTTCGCCGATCTCGCGCTCAAACGGTGCATAGAAGCGCGCGAGGACGCGCGACCCGGATTCCGCGTGCAGGGGATCGAAGGCATTTGGCCGGACGAACACCAAGCTGATCAGCCACGCGCCGGCCGGAGCGTCCCACTCGAGCACACCGTCGCGGACATGCGCGGAAAGATCCCGTCCGGTCTCCGCCCGCGCCCGGCCTGCGGCGAGCGCATAGGCGTGTGCGCTTACGATCTGACTGCCGGTCTCCGCCGTGAGCCGCACTGTGGAGGCATCGCCGACGCGCGCGTGAACCTCGCGCAGCTCGCCCCCGCCGGCCATGTCGGAATGGGTCGCGCCGATTTCCTGCAGGATCGGGTTGAGCAAGGCGTAGTCTTGAAAACTCAGTTGCATGCCCCGCGCCCGGCAATCGGCCAGCAGCACGCGCAACAGATCCCACCAGGCGGGGGAAAACACCGCCGGTTCGCCGCGGTTCGGCGCGCCGTCGGCGTGGTGGTTGTAACTGACGATGGCATGGCGCACGCCCTGCTCCTTCAGCCGATCGAGCTGCCACACGAGCCGCGCCCGGTCGAGCGGCTCACCCACCCACCACCAAAACGGCACGGGGCCGAATTCAGGCGAGGGAGATTGAAAACATGAGGACATCGGGCGATTCATTCCCGCCCGGCCGGAGCGGCGGAAAACGCCAGATCCCGCGCCGCCCGCAGCACCTCGACTGACGCCGGCGACAGGGTGCCCTCCTGATAGATCTCCAGGTTGAATATAAGAACATTCTCCAAGGCGGAGAACCGGCGCATGAGATCGCCCGCCTGCTCGACGGTATAACGCGGCGCACCAATTTCGGTATCCCGTTTGGCATGGAGCCAGCCTCCCTCCATGACCAGAGCCGAGCTGGCCTGGAGTCCCGCGTAGGCTCCCCCGCTGATGCGGCCGCGGTCGCCGGCCTTCAGCATGCCCTTCACGGTCGGGTCGGTGAAACTCTCGCCGGCCAGGTAATCCTGAAATTCCGTGGCTGGCGGGAGAATCCAGGGATTGAAGCAGATCAGGCGCTTGGGATTGCCGGCCTTGGCCGCGCGGGCCAGCCGCTCCCACGGCGCGCTGCGATAATAGTAATTCGCCGTCCCGTCGTCGAACCACCAACCGGCCAGCTTGTCGCCGTAGCGCTCGCCGACCTCGGTGATTACCGCCGTCCAGTTCCGCCAGAACTCGCTGGTGTCGGTCTTCCAGAAGCCGCTGGCTGCCTGCCAGGCTTTGTCGGCGTTGGAGCCGAGATGGTAATAGAGGATCAACCGGATGCCGTGCCGATCCAGGGCCGCCGCGAGTTCGCCGACCAGGTCGCGCGAGGCGCTCCGGCCAGGCAACACCCGGTCCAGCGCCGGGAGCGGCGCCGGGAAATACATGGAGCCGTGGGACGTGGTCAGCGTCACAAACCGCGCGCCGGTTTGCACGACCTGCGCGACGAAAGTCTGCAGGTCGAAATCACGCACGGCCAGGGCATGGGGTTTAGGCGAACCGTGTCGGGGCACGGTGTCCGAGGTCCAGTGAAACATGAGCCCGTAGCGGGCCGTACGGAACCATTCGGGATCGGCCTGGGCCCGAAGATCCATCGCGGCCCGATGCAGCCGCGCCTTTACCTCCGGGCGCACCAACTCGAGGGAAAGCACTTCGAGCTTTTCCTCGGAACCGCCTTCCGCGGCGGAAATTCCCAAGACCACGGTGTTCCGGCCTTTCGCCAGCTGCAGGGTTCCCGGCAGGCTGAAGCGCCGCCAGGCGTGGCCCGGCTCCGGCTCCGCCAGGCCCAGACAATGCGATTGGGCGGCCGAGACGGTCACCCGCAGGGGGCCGTTGACGCTGTGCTGGAAGAGTACGTTCACGGCATATTCGCCGGGCACCGCGGCGTCCACCGCCCAGCGCGTCTGCCCGCCCAGAGGCCAGTGGCGCATCTGCATCCGACGATGGTCGTCCACGAATACCTTGGCGCCGGCGGGGTTCTGGCCATCGGCCGCCATCAGCACGGTGTAGTCATCCGACTGCACGCGGAAATCCGGGACGAAGCGGGACGGACTGGGCGGGGTGCCCGCGCCGAACACCGAGGCGGCTGCGACCAAAGCGAGCATCGCCGGCAGATGACCAAAACGATGGTGCATGCTGAATGGCAGGCGACTGTCGGCGCACGAGTTGGAGCAAAAGGGAAAGGCGCGACTGGGCGCCAGCACGGCTGGGCGCGGACGCCGGTTCGAGGGTCGTTCACGGGGCGCGGTTCGTCGCGACAGGTCAATCACGGCACAGTCTATCCGTTGTTTTGCGGTGGGACCATAGACAAAAGTGCACAAAACCTGTAGGGATTTAACAGATGAAGTATCGCGACACCACCGATCCGGCCACGTACCGGATGCTCACACCGGTGATCACGAATCAGGCCTCTGCACCCCAGTTGGATCGCGCTGCCCGCATCCGATTCAGCATCGTCGGTCTTTACCATTCCATCGTCGGGCCGGCCTGGAGTTCGCACGGCCAGGAACAGACTGACGTCTTTCACTACATTCATCTGGCGTGCGGCGGCCGCGCCCGGATCTTCCATCGCGGGCGTCCCTTTCAGTTGCAGCCCGGCTTCGCCTACTGGCTCACCGGGAACACCCCGGTGGTCCGCGATGAAGCGGATCACTACGAGAGCTACGTGCTGAAGTTCCGCTGTGAATCGACCGAAGGGGCCGATCTGCTGCTGGACTGGCCCGGCCGGAAGCCGGTCTGCCTCGGGCGGTGGGATCGCGAGCGGTGGGAGAAACAGTGGCGGCAGCCGAGTTTGACGGCCACGGTGTGTCTCGCCCTGCAAGGGCAATTGCGCCTCTGGCTGGCGGCGGCTTTTCCGGATCTCGACGAGGTCATCGACCACCACAATCGAATCTTTGCGCGTTTCGATCGGGCGCTGAGTCTGCTGGAGCGGCGGCTGGGCGCGGATTTGCGGGTGCAGGAACTCGCGGCGGCGCATGGCACCAGTCTGCATGCGTTCTCGATGGCGTTCGAACGCTGCATCGGCCTAAGCCCGAAGGCGTATTTGAACCGACGGCTCAACCAGGAGGCGTGCGCCCTCCTGCTCAACACGGATTGGCGCATCAAGGAAGTGGCCGCCCAGCTCTCCTTCGCCGACGAGTTTTACTTCAGCCGTTTCTTTTCCAAGATGAACGGAATGAGTCCGCGAGAGTACCGGCAGCAATTTGGCGTGCTGGCTCGAAGGTGACTGTTTGCAACATCGGTTTGGCACTGCCGGTGGGCGAGGAGGTTTGTCATCCATGTGCGTTGGGAATCCATAGGGATCCAGTTTGGGTGGCGGTCATCGCCACTCGCTCCGGACGGGAAGCGACGCGGCCGCAGTAGCGGCGCGACCACGGAGGGCTCCGCCGCGCGGGCGCTGCGGGGCGCCAGCCGTTAAATAAGTCCATCCTTCTTGCCTTTCCGTCTATGGCGCAGAGCAGGTCTCCCGGATAGTCTTCGTGCGTATGGAGCTGATCTGCTCAACCCGAGAGCACTCTGCCATTCCCACCCAAACGACTACGACGGCCCAGGGTAACGCCGCCCCTCTGACGCTCCCCAGCCTTCCCCCGAATCCAAGAACCCCATGAAGCACACCAAATCCTCCACCCTCCTTTCCCTCCTCGCCGGTTGGTTCGCCCTCGCGCCGGTTGACGGCAACGCGCAGACCGCCAGCGCCAGCAAAGTCTCCACGAACGAGAGCGCGGTTCAGATGTCTCCGTTCGAAGTCAATACCGACAAGGACGTCGGTTATGCAGCGCAGGAAACTTTGTCCGGCACGCGACTCCGCATGGATCTGCGTGACGTGGGGGCCTCCCTCAGCGTTCTGACGCCTGAGTTTCTGGAGGATTTGGGAGTTCATTCCTCTACCCAAGCTCTGCTTTACACGCCGAGCGTCGACACTTACATTGGCGACAATACAGGAGATTACAACGGCGCCCAGCAACTCTTTGGCAATGGGCAGAGGGTATCATTACGCGGTTTTACGGCCGGACCAAGTTCAGCGCACGATTTTTTCCCAGCCCTCGAGCGCAACGATACCTATAATGTCGAGCAGCTTACTCTCGCGCGTGGACCGAACGCCTTACTCTTCGGTTTAGGTGGATCGGCCGGGGCGATGGTTTCAGCGACAAAACGCGCCCAATATGGAAAGCGGTCCGATACGGTTTCCCTGCAGACCGACAATTGGGGGTCAAATCGGGCGGCGGTTGATATCAACCGACCTCTAATTAAAAGCAAATTGGCGCTTCGCGTGAACATGTTGCATAGCAAAAAAATGGAATTCCGCAGATATGAAGGTTTGCAGCAGGATCGAATCACCCTGGGCCTGCGGTGGAATCCCTTCAAGAATACGGCCATTGTGATGAACCATGAAGAATATAAAACAGGACTGAATCAGTCGCCACTGGTCATGCCATTTGATACGGGAGCGCTGCGCTGGGCCGCGAGCGGACGGCCCACCGTTAACTTCGTCAGCGAAGGTCGGGCCTGGACTGCGGCCGGGAGAACTTTTCTGGATGCCTCCGGGAGGCCGGTGATCCGCAATGATGGCTCCGGCAATGTTTCCCGGGTAGCAGATTTCGATCCGACTGGAGCGCTCACCCAGATTACGAATCCGACACTCCGTTACGTCGCCGGTCTGAATCTCAGCAATCCGGTAGTGAACTATCGATGGCAGGCTCAACTGTCGAATGCTTCGATCGCGGGTGTAGCTGCCAACACTACCTACAACCTGAAGGATGTCGACGCGTGGAATCTGTTCGGAATTTCCAAGGACACCAACCAATTTACCGGGACGTGGAAGGATCCGGCCCAGCAAGCCCGCGGAGGTTGGACGGGCTTGTCGGCCGAGCAAAAGCTTATTTCGGGCATGTTTCTCGAAGTCGCCGCAAATTTCGCCCGAGATCGAACGCTAACTGCATTCGACAATTTCCATACCATGCGAATCGATGTGGACCGCTACCTGCCGGACGGACGGCTGAATCCAGGATACCTAGTGCCGTATGGCGAGGCCAACGGCGGTGGGCAGTATCGCCGCGGTGTTTCTAAGGTAACCTCGGGGCGGGCAACGCTCTCCTACGAATACGATCTCCAAAAAATGCATCGCTGGCTGGGCCGACAGGCCATCAGCGGGTTGGTGCAAAGAGACCAAACGGACAACGAACTGGACAATTATCGGATTCTGAACCTCGCAACAGCCGGGCTTCCAGATTTTCCCGCCGACATTGTGGCTGCACAGCATCAACTATTATCCCGCGTCTACTATGTAGGGGGGAAGGCCCCGGACCCGCTGCCGGATCTGCTGCAACTCTCCCAGATGACTTCAGTGCTTAATGCGTCCGGAGCGGCAGTCGGCGCGACTGCCGCGGATCGTGTCCCTAGCAACTATGGTCTGCGTACGTTTCTCCAAGCGAACAAGACGCGGAACGTCACAACATCGCTCTCGCTCGCTTGGATCGGTCGATTCTTCCATGACAGACTTGTGACGACTGTGGGTACCCGGACCGACGAGTGGAAACTCTTCGGCATTCCCGGGAACCGCCTGAATCCGATCCGAACGGTACCGGACCCAGCGGTAGCAAACTCGTCTGGCGATCTCCTGCGTCGCTATTTCGATCTGGCAAGTGCCCAAGGGCTTAATTCATCACCAGGCAAGATAGCGTCGGCAACGAACGGCACCGTCGGTGCCGTGTTCCATCTTACTTCGTGGCTTTCGCTTACCTATACGAACTCTAGAAACTTTACGCCCACAGCGAATGTCAATACCAGGAATTACTTGGACGAGATTGTACCCGAACGTGTAGGGACTACGAAGGACTTCGGTGTACGCGTATACGCCTTCTCGGGCAAATTGAGCTTTTCGCTCAACCGATTTGAGAGCACAGCAGAGAATGAATCGCGCTCTTCGCAAGCCTTCGTGCAAAGCGGGAGGAATATAATGAATCGACTGCGCTTGAATTACCGGGACACCGGCGACTCGCATTTCAGAGACATGGCAGATACCGAATTTTATCGCGCTGAGCGAGATCTAACTAATCTTAGTTCGGCCTGGAACTATGTGGCTGAAGGCTACGAGGCGTCGTTGACCTTTAATCCCAGTAGCCAATTGCGAATCTACCTGAGCGGCAGTAGCAACCGGAATGTGTTGGGTGCGCATTTGGAGGACTTGGGTGTGTACCTGAACACGCCTGCCAAGTACGAAGGGTTAAAAGCGTGGGATGGATACGCGGCGGAACTCCGCAAAGTGGCGGGAGGGCAAAGCTCCACCGCGTTTGATCTGAATCCGGCTGTTGCTGCGGACCGAGCCAAAGCCACGACTGATGCGACGTATATAGAATCACAGTCCGCCGCTCAAAAGCAATTATACGACGATCAGCAGGCGCTAACGGGCCAGTCCACTCACCGCAACGGTGAATATGCAGCAAACGGAATGATCACCTATACCTTCGGTGAGAATCTGTTACTGAAGGGATTCTCGCTGGGTGCAAACTTTCGCTGGCGGAGCGCAAGTATCGTCGGATACGAGCGCATGCCGAATACACTCGGCCGCCCATTGGGTGTAATCAATGTCTCCCGGCCGATTTTGGGTGAAGATTACTGGGACGCCGGGATGATGATCTCCCGACAGTTTCGCCTCTCGCGTGGCACTCGTATGAAGCTGCAGCTTAACGTCCAGAATTTATTCAACTGGAACGCGGCGCGCCTTGTCGGAGCAGATTATGATTCCCAAGGCTATTACGGCACGGTCGATGCCATCGTTCCGATCCGGTACGAATTGCGCCGTCCGCGGGAGGTCGCGCTTTCTGCCACCTTCACCTTTTGAGGCGGTCCCGGCCCGCGTGGCTTCTGGAACGGGTACTCCCACGCCTCCTTCGCCAGTTCCGGCTTCCTTCCGCTCGACAGGACGCGAGGTGAAAATGGAACAGAGCGAGCGAGGAATAAAGCTGGAGGTGCCGCGCCTCAATGCGGGGGCCACCATTCATACCGTCATAAAAATCACAGTCCAGAATCCCGGAATGCCGAGCTCGGCAACGAAGGCTTCACCGTGAATACCAACTCCTTAATGTCCAGATTGCTTCCAACTAACAACTGATGTATTATGTTACACATTCGTAAAGCACTAGTCTTTGCAGTTTTGACGTCCTTGTTGACGGTGTGCGTTGCCTTCGCCGCGGAAGAGAACCCCGTATTTAAGCGTCTGAAATTCGGAATATTCGTCCATCACGCGTGGGGCGGGACTGCTTATGCCCTGACCAGGAATCCAGACCTGAGTGTGCCGAAATCCATCGACGAGGTCGCCGATGCGTTTGACGTCCCACGTTTGGTCAAGGATCTGCAGAGTTTTCGCGCCGAATACGTCAGCTTTACGGCCTGGCATGCCGCGATGAACCCCATCGTCCCGAGCGCGGCGATGGACCGATGGCGCGGCGCGGGTCATGCCGCGCGCCGAGATGTGATCGGCGAATTAATCCGCGAACTCAAGCCGACGGGAATCAAGCTGTTCCTCTATATCCACCCCTCGGATGGCCACGACATGACCAAGGAGGATCAAGCGTTGCTCGGTTGGAACGAATCGATCGATCGGGGAAAGGCATGGAAGCCGGGCATGTACACCAAGTGGAACAACTTCATGAATGAGGTATTCGACGAGATGTGCGCCCGGTACGGCAAGGATGTCTATGGCTATTGGGTCGATGGAGGTTGGGAGCGGGTGGACCGCGAGCGCCTGAAGCAAACGGTATGGAGGCACAACCCGAAGGCGGAATTTGTGCTCGGCATGGACAACGCCGGATGGTGCAACCAGTTCAACCGAATCGTGCCGCCCGCACCCGAGCGTGGGATCCCGGCGGCCACCCCCTCCAATTCCGATACTTGGCCAGGGCTCCGAGCGAACGTGAATTTGCTGCAAGGGGGGAGTTGGTGGTCAACGGGAGGGACTGCGAAGGTCTCCCCTGTTGGTATGCTGCGCTACACGGTGCTGCAGGCCGGCGTTAACACGGAAGGGGGAGGGGTTGGCTGGGCGGCGGATCCCTACACCGATGGGACTTGGGAGCCAAACGTGCGCGAGTACTTCGTCATGCTTGGGCAGCTGATCAAGCCCATCGAAGAGGCCATCAAGAATACGCTGATCAGCACCTCATTTCCCTCACCGCAGGGCAGTCGGATCGCCACGCTGCCCCATGGAATCGTTGCGACACAGTCCATCGACGGCTTGTACGAGTATATACATGTCTTAAGACCGCCGACGGGAAATGAAGAAAAGACCCGCGAAAGGTACGTCAACATATTGCAGTTGCCGGTCCCGGCGGATGGCAAGACCTTCGCCAAAGCCGTGGTCCTTACGAGTGGACGCGAGGTAAAAATGCAACAGAACGAGCGAGGGATAAAGCTGGAGGTGCCGCGCCTCGATGCGTGGGACCCCATTGATACCGTCATAAAACTCACAGTCCAGAATCCCGGAACGCCAAGCTCGGCAACGAAAGCGCCGCCGTGAATATCGAGCTACTAAGCTACACGACGAAGTGGCTCGCAACCCTCTTAATCGGCCTACTCTGCGCCAGCGTCCGCGGTGACGTAGAAACCTTGCCGCGGCTGCAGTACGGAAAGCCGCCGCAGTCTTTTGAGCAGCTGTGGGCCGGATATGATCCGGCCCGTGAACCTCTCGATGTCGAGGTGTTGCGGGAATGGGAGGAGGACGGAGTCGTGCTGCGGGTGCTGCGCTATCGGATAGGCGTGTTTGGTGGCCGCAAGACGTGGATGGCAGCAGTGTACGGGTATCCGAAGCGGGGACGCCGACTGCCGGGTCTGGTTCAGATGCACGGAGGGGGGCAGTACGCCGACTATCGCGCCCCCCTCACCAACGCGAAAAGGGGCTACGCTACGATCTCGCTAGCGTGGGCAGGGCGGATCAACGCGCCGGGTTACAACGTCGGCGTGGAAGGCGTGAAGCTATTCCTGGAGCAGCGAACTGACGCGGTGGAGTACAGGGTAACGACGGACTGGGGACCGCTCGATGGTTATCATGCCCCGCGGCGGGGAAAACTCGACTTTTCCTCAGTCAAGCCGTCGGAGTGGACGCTTGATTCCGTGGACTCGCCGCGGAACACCGGCTGGTTTCTTTGCACGCTCGCGGCGCGCCGGGCGCTGACGTTCCTACAGCAGCAGCCGGAGGTCGATCCCGAACGGCTCGGCGTGTACGGTCACTCGATGGGCGGGAAACTCACGGTGCTCACGGCAGCTGCCGACCGGCGGGTAAAGGCGGCGGCGCCCTCGTGTGGAGGCGTGAGCGACCGCTACCGACAGCTCGACACAGCCTACAAGACGACAATCAGCGATGCGGAAAACCTGCAGCACGTCACCTGTCCGATTATCTTCCTTAGCCCTGCGAATGATTTCCACGGCCGGATTGCGGATCTGCAGACTGCACTCGGCGAGATAGCCTCCCCCGCGTGGCGGGTGACCAATGCGCCGCACCACGATCATCAAGACACGGCTGAATATCAGGCGGCCGGCCTACTTTGGTTCGACGATCATCTTCAGGGGCGCTTCCGCTACCCCGAAACTCCTCGGGTGAAGCTGGAACTCAGCAGAGGCACCGATTCGCCTGCCGTGACCGTCGCAGTTGACGCCACGAAGCCGGTTTCCGAGGTGGTCATCTATTACGCTACTGGCGACGATGCTCCCGATACGTCCGTCGGGGGCAGCATACACACCCGATACCGCTATTGGCGCCATGCGCGGGCACAGCCGGGCGCGACGGGTTGGACCGCCGTGCTGCCGCTGTTTGAAGTGGCCAAGCCGCTATGGGTATATGCGAACGTGCGCTACGGTCTGGCCGAACCGGTGAAGGGAGCGGGTTATTACTATGGCATCTATACCACGAACACCGTTGTGGCCTCGTCCCGGATGCAAATTGTGACCGCGGCTGAAATTGCCGCGGCAAACGTTCGGCCGGCCCTCATGCCGGAGCTGATCATTGAGCGGTTCGCGAACGGATGGGAGAAGGCCTGGTACAGCTACAAGACAGACGGGTGGGAGTACAGGTCGCACAACGTGTTCGATCCGCAGTGGGCGGCGCCTGCCGGGGCTGCGCTCGTCCTCGACGCCCGAAGCGAGAAACCGAATTCCCTGGTCATTCGGATCGATGCCCATGCGGCGGTCGTCCCGCTCGCGGGCGGGCTGGAATGGCAGCGGATTCGCCTGCAACCGTCAGAGTTCCAAGATGTGTCCGGAGACGCCCTCGCAGGATGGAACGGCATCGGAGAAATCTGCCTGAGTCCAGGCGAGGACCTGAAGGGCACGGTGAGCGGAAAGCGGTCCACGCGCCGGCTCGGGGGCGTGTGGCAAGGTGCGACCCCTGAGTTTCGCGATCTGCGATGGGAGCCGGTTCCGGCGACGGCAAAACCGGCCCGATGAGTACGGATCGAGCCATGTCCCGCGTTTCGCGCCGGACATTTCTGCAGCATAGCCTCATGGCAGTTGCGGGCCTCGAACTGGGGTTGACGGCCGTGCGCGGCGCGACCGTGGAGCCTTCGGCGACCGCGGCCGGCATCACGCTCGACGAACTGCTGCAGGCGAATCCCGGGGCGTTTGTATTGTAGAGCTTCGATGGTGCACGCGTTCGCGAGCAGCCGCTGTCGGTTTTCGCGCGGGACGGGGCGCGGGTGACCGTTGAGATCAGCGGGCAGGCGCTGCCGCGTTTCACGCTGCGGGTGGACGAAAGCCCGTCGTACTTCGCGCTCCACCTCGAGCAGGCACAGGGGGACTTTGGGGCGCGCGACACGAGCCTCGCCTTCCGCGGGCCGCCGGCCGTGCGCTTTGAGACGTTTTGTCTGGATTACATGGGACGGAATGATTCGGACGCCCGCCGTCTCCAGCTCACGTGGCCCTACCTGTGGAATCCGAATCCCGCGGATCCGCTTGGCGCGTTCGCCATCGTCCGCAGTGGCCTAAGCGATGAGGCGCGTGACGGGGCACTTGCGGACATCTGGGCCGAAGGCACGCTACCTCACCCCGAGATCGGAGAGCCGTGGACCCGGGCGGCGGTGGAACGGTGGGTCGACATGTACCACGAGAAATTCGCGAGGCTCAGCGAGACTACGCTCTCCGCCGCGACCCCGGCTGAGCTGTACCAGCTTTCCGAGTGGCTTGCTGACACGGGCTGCCGCCGCGTGTACTTGCACACGGACACGTGGCGTGGGGAATACTGGCCGCGAAAGCGGTCTTTTGTGGCGCTCAACCCCGCGGTGTTTCCGGGTGGGCGCGACGATCTCAAGGCTTACCGCCGGTTCCTGAACCGCCACGGTGTGCTCCTGCGTCTGCACAATGTGAGCGCCGGCATCGGGCTGCAGGACCCGGAGTTCGTCCTTGGCGATCGGGTTGATTCACGGCTTGCGACCTGGGTGCAGGGGCGTCTCGAGGAGGCGGTCACGGGCGATGCCACGGAAATCCGATTTCGCCCGAATCCGGATTCCAGTTTCCCGCACATCCGGCTCGAAACGCACTGGAATCTGAAACGATTCCGGATTGGCGCCGAAGTGCTGGAGGCGGGGGAGATCCATGACGCGGACCAACCGGTATGGCGGCTGCGGTCGGTGAAGCGGGGATTCGGCGGGACCCCTGCCAGTTTGCACCTGGCATCCACCCCGGCGGCCGGCCTGCTGTGCACGTATGGGCAGAACTATGTGCCCGATAACCAGAGCAGCTTGCTTCCCGAAATGGCGGTCCGTTATGCGACGCTGATCAACGAGGCGGAGCTGGACCACCAGCACTACGACGGTGCCGAGATCCATATGCATCTCGAGCCCTGGGGCTTCGACAAGCTCAGCAGCCTCGTGGCCTCGAGGGTGGGAAGGGCCACCACGACCAGCACGTCTGGTGGCAGGCCGACCAAGTGGAATTTCGAACTGAACTTCAGTCGGATTCGGCGGCTCCGTGAGCTTGGATACTGGGGAGCGGCGATCCCCGTGCTGCTTGACGGGCATAGGAACGCGTCATCCCTGCTCGACGCCCATTTTGAAATTGGGTCGCGACTACTGCGTCCCGCCCGCCGGCTCGGCTTCTTCAAGCCGGAGCCCATGTTTGGAGTGACATTCGCCGCCCTGCAGGGTCACGGGCTGATGCCGGAGTACGTCGAGCTATTCCGTAACTGGGCCAAGGCGATCGGAGGCATCGGTGAACGGGAGACGGCGTGGCTGCGGGAGCACCTGAAGCCGGTGCAAAGCAAGCTTCGGCAGCGCGGGCATCACGAGCAGGGCTGGGATGTGCCGGTGCTGGTGAAAGGTGCCGACGGGTTCGCGCTTGTGCCAACCCGCGTGCTGGTTCGGGAAGGGATGGATGCGCCCTGGCTGACGGGGCAGGAGTTCGGCCCGGTCGGGCCGCGCCAGTACGTTTTGCCCGGCGAAGCCATCCGGCTGCACAACCCGCATCCGGCGCAGCCCCCCGGGCTGATCCTGCACGTACTTCCTGCGCTGCGGCGCTCATCGGCTGGAGGTGCGGCGGCTGTCGCCGTGGCGCGGCAGGATGACACCCTGGCGGACTACCAGACGGGCACTGTGTCCCATCCCGCCCTACCGACCGTCTCATCCGCGCCCGCAACGACGCTTTGGTCGGCCAAGTCTTCCGTGACGGCTGCCGGCGACACGCGGCTGGTGGTGGACGCTGGCGCGATCGAGCTGAGCGCGGAAAATCCCAGCGGGGAAGCCATCTGGGAGGAGCAGCAGCTCCCCTCGTGGGCCTGTGCGGTGCCGCTCGGTGGACGTCGCGGGTTGCACCTGGACATTGTCGGCGACGGCAGCGGAGCCGTTCTAGTCTGCCAGCTGCACGGCCGCGGCGTCCGCGACTACGTCGTGAAGATTGATTTCAAAGGGCCCCGCCAGTTCACGATTCCGAACGGCGAGGCGGCTTGGACGGCGGCATGCTGGGGTTGGCGGTTCGATGCGCATCACTTCGATTACGATGCGGCAGTGACGAGGGTGAATGTTGGCTTTGGCTACATTCCAGCGCGCTGCAGGGCGAAGGTGGTGGTGAGGCGCCTCGAGCTCATGGACAACGTCGTCGCGCCGCTGCGGGACGCAGCCGTGCATGTCGGAAGCGGCGTTCTCCGCACGCGCGGCGAGGTTCTTCCCGGAGAGTACCTGACCTACAGCGCCGAGACGGGTGTTCAGGTGACAGACGCAAATTGGAAATTCCTCCGCACGCTCGACTTTGCTGTGGAGCGTTGGGTTGCGTCGTCGGGACCCGTGGAAGTGCGCGTCGAGGCGGCGTCCGCGCCCGACCAACCGTGGCTTGAACTGCAGGTGACGACGCGCGGCGAGCCATTCCCGATCCACGGCGCCCCCTTGTGATTCTTCAACACCTTAGGATCCCACCCATGATGATGCACCCTTCCTTTGTCCGCGGGAGATCGCTGCTGCTCTGCGTGGCGTTTGCCGGGTTGGGCGGAGGCACCGCCATGGCCCGTGAGCCCGTGCCACCAGTGCCTGACGTGACCTTCAACGTGAAGTCGTTCGGTGCGGCCGGCGACGGCAAGCGCCTGGAGACCGTCCCGCTCCAGCGCGCCATTGATGCCTGTCATCAGAAGGGAGGCGGAACGGTGCTCATCCCGGCCGGATCCTACATCACGGGCACGCTGAAATTGCGCAGCAATATGACGCTGCGGCTCGAGCGCGGGACGGTGCTGCTCGGAAGCCAGAACCTGGCTGACTACTCGGCCGACATCCAGGGCGCGGTGGAAGCCCCCGCGTTCAACAAGTGCCTGCTTTATGCGGAAGGGGCGGCGAACCTTGCATTCGAGGGGGAAGGTCGGATCGATGGCCGCGGCTCGCCCAAAGCGTTTCCGGAAAATGTCGACGGCAGGCTCGCGGAAAGGCCCATGCTCATGCGGCTCGTGAACTGCGAGGGCGTCGTGTTCAAGGGGCTCACTTTCCGCAACCCGGCGTCGTGGGGAATT
>JBIJCX010000540.1:0-4306 GCA_044344465.1 Opitutaceae bacterium | reverse complement strand
TCCGTCACGGTCTTTGGCGGCGACGCCACCGAAGTCGCCTTCGTGCAGCGGGTCACGCCCGACATTTTTCCCATGATGGGCGCGCGCCCCGCCCTTGGCGCCGTCATCTCGCGCGCCAACGCCGAGGTGGGCGGTCTCCGCGCCGCGCTGCTTTCGGACGCGCTCTGGCGCCGCCGCTTTGGCGCCGATCCGTCGATCGTCGGCCGCGTGATCAAACTCGACGACAAGAACTACCAGGTGGCGGGGGTGATGCCGGCGGACTTTCGCGTTCCCACGGGCGACAGCGATCCGCAGGCCTGGCTCGCGCTGCTCCCCGCCGATTATCTCCGGACCGAGCGCAGCCAGCGGCGCCATCATTTCTGGGCCGAACTTGCGCCTGGTCGCTCGCTCGCCGCCGCCGAGGCTGAACTCGCCGCGCTCGCGGGCACAATTCGCGCGGAACACCCCGCGCCCTTTGGCAATCGCGGCTTCATGGCCGTGACACTGCGGGAGGATCTGCTGGGCGATTTCGGCCGCAATCTCCTGCTGCTCCAGGGCGCGGTGCTGCTCGTCCTCGTGGTCGCCTGTTTCAACTGCCTCTGCCTGCTCATCGCCCGGGCCATCCAGCGGCGCCGTGAATTCGCCGTGCGTCTCGCGCTGGGCGCCGGCGGCCGCCACCTGCTCGCGCAGCTCTTCGCCGAGTCGATCTGGCTCGCGGGCCCGGCGGCCCTGCTCGCGTGCGGACTCGCGGCATTCGCCCTGCCGTTTGGCGTCTCCCTGCTGCCCTCGGGCGTGGCCAACCTGCAGGCGCTGCCGTCGCCCCACCTCGACGCCCCGGTCGCGGTTGCCGTCGGGCTCGCCGCGCTGATCGTGGCGCTGGCCTTCAGCGCCGTGCCGCTGCTGCAAACGCGCCGGCTCAACCTCGAGTCCGCCCTGCGCGAGGGCGGCCGCTCCGCCGGCTCAGCCACCGGCACCCGGGCCGCGCGCTGGCTCGCCACCGCCCAAGTCGCCACGGCGCTGGCGCTCCTGATCTGTGCCGCGCTGCTCCTGCGCAGCCAGCAGAACCTGGGCACGCTGAACCCCGGTATTCCCGCCGCCGAACTGGACATGTTTCGCGTCGGTCTCCGCGGTGCGACCTACAGCGATGCCAGCCGCCGCCTCCAGTTCTACGATCGAGTGGCCGACAATCTCCGGATGGTGCCTGGCGTGCGCGACGTCACGGTCGCCAACCTCGTCAACTTTGGCCTCACGTCGGGCTTTGTGCAGGAAGGCGACGGCCTCCAGCTCGCCGAGACGCCCAAGCGGGCCGTGCCCCACGCGGTGGCACCGAATTTCTTCTCCGTGCTCGACCTGCGCCTGCTCGAGGGGCGTTTTCTCACCGCGGACGACGTGGCAGGACGCCCGACCGTTGCGGTGATCAACGCCGCGCTCGCGGCCAAATACTGGCCGGGCCAGTCCCCGCTCGGCCGCCGCGTGCGGATCGAGGGCCGGCCGGCCGGCGAGTGGATTGAAATCGTGGGGGTCATGACCGCCGCCTGCGCCGGCGCCACGCTCCTGCCGGCGCGGCGCGCCGCGCGGGTCGATCCGCTCATTGCGCTGCGGGCGGAGTGACCACCAGAAGAGGGCGAGAATCTGAGAATGAGAGGCAGGGGAACAGACTCACGCCCCCGCCTCGCCTCGATTCGCCCTTTCCGGGCCGAGCGATGCCAGTTGGAGGGAAGAATGAGCGACCGTCTCATTTTCGGGACGCCTCCGTTCCACCGCTGGTCACCGCCCGCCGCACATGAATTCGCTGCGGTCTCTAATTCGCTTTTTGCGAAACACTTGTGCAAGCGCGTCGCCATTGGCACGCCCCGTGCAATAACCAGGCGCCGTCCTTGGTCCTTGGTCCTTGGTCCTTGGTCCTTGGTCCTTGGTCCTTGGTCCTTGGTCCTTGGTCCTTGGTCCTTGGTCATTCGTCATTCGTCATTCGTCATTGGTCATTCGTCACACCCCATGTCCGTCTTCGCCACCGCCATCCGCTCGCTGCTGAAAACCCCCGGCTTCACGTTGGTCGCGATTATCACGATTGCCGTCGGCATCGGCGCGAACACCGCTTTGTTTTCCGTCTTCGATCGGCTCGTCCTCAACCCCGTCACGATTCCACAGCCTTCCTCGCTCGTGGCGATCTGGACGAACAACCAGGCGCTCAACTTCAACGCCCCCGCCGCCTCGTGGCCGCGATACGAACTGCTGCGCTCGCAGGCCAAATCCTTCTCTTCGATCGCGATCAGCGCCTTCGACAACTTCACCCTCACCGGCAACGGCAACCCGGAACAGCTCAACGGCCAGCGCGTCAGCGCGAGTTTCTTCCCGACCCTCGGCGTCGCCCCGTTCCGCGGCCGCAATTTCACGGCCGAGGAGGATGTCCCCAACGGCCCGGCCGTGTGTCTGCTCAGTCACGAGCTCTGGAAAACCCGCTTCGGCCAGCGCGAGACCCTCGTGGGCGAGACCATCCAGCTCAACGGCCAGCCGTGGCAGGTCATCGGCATCCTGCCGCCACAGCTCAGCAATCCTTTCAACGCCGTGCAGGTGTTCGCGCCGCGAGTCTTCGAGGTCGGCGGCCTGACGCCGGTGCAGGTGCAAAACGGCGCCGGCTACGCGCAGCCGATCGCGCGGCTCAAGCCGGGCGTCAGCCTCGAGCAGGCCAAGGCCGAGCTCGCGGCCCTCAGCCGCAGTTACCAGGAGCAGTTCGGCACCAAGCTCGACGCCAACAACCTCAGCGAACCGCGCGACTTCGTCGAATCGCTGGTCGGCAACCTCAAGCCGACGTTCTACACGCTCCTCGGCGCCGTCACCTTCGTGCTGCTCATCGCCTGTGCCAACGTCGCCAGCCTCTTCCTCGGCCGGCTCGCCGGCCGCCAAAAGGAAATCGCCGTCCGCCAGTCGCTCGGGGCCACGCGCGCGCGCATCGTGCAGCAGTTCCTGGTCGAGAGCCTCGTGTTTTCCGCCGTGGCCGGCGTGCTCGGCGTCCTTCTCGGCCTGTGGGCGCTCTCCGCCATTGAATCGACCGTCAGCTCGCAACTGCCGCCCAACACCGTCCTCACGCTCGATTGGCGCGCGCTCATGTTCACCGCCGGAATCACACTCCTCAGCGCGCTGCTCGTCGGTCTCGCGCCGGCCTGGCAGGCATCGAAGTCGCAACTCGTCGAGGTGCTGAAGGACAGCGCACGCGGTTCATCCAGCGCCCGCAGCAGCCGTTTCCGCGCCACCTTGATCGTCCTCGAGGTGGCGCTCTCCGTGGTGCTGCTCGTCAGTTCGAGCCTGTTGCTGCTGAGCTTTCTGAAACTCCAGCGCACGCCACCGGGCTTCGACCCCAAGGGCGTGGCCGGCGCCTTCGTCGGCATCCCCGGCAATCGTTACAAGACCAACGCCGAACAGGCCGAGTTTTTTGCCCAGGTGATCGAGCGGCTGCGCGCCAACCCGCAGGTAAGGGACGCCGCCGCCGGCCTCGGCCTGCCGATCAACGGATTCGGCGCGCGCTCGCCCTACAGTGTCGCGGGCCGCCCCGTCCTGCCGCTCCCGCAGCGGCCGCTCGCCGGCCTGCAGATCGTCAGCGAAGACTACTTCCGGCTGCTGCGCATTCCGTTGCGCAAAGGCCGGGCCTTCACGCCGCAGGATCGCGAGGGATCGCCGGGGGTCTGCGTCATCAATGAGACGCTCGCCCATCGGCTGTTTCCCGGCGAGTCGCCCCTCGGTCAAGTCCTGCTGCGCGGCCGCGACGCCGAGATCAAGCACGAGATCGTCGGCGTGATTGCGGACGTCAAGAGCGGCGGGCTCAACACCCCCGTGCCCGACGAGATCTATTACCCGATGCGCCAGCTCGGCCGGCCCGGCTTCGCGGTGATGGGGCGAATCGACGGCAATCCCGACGCCCTGCAGGCGATCATCCGCACCGCCGTCGCGGCGGTCGACCAGGACCAGCCGATCTCGTTTTTTCAGACCCTCGACGCCAGCCTGGCGCAAAGCCTCGGGGTGCAGCGGATCGTCGCCTCGCTGACCGCGGTGTTCGCCGCGCTGGCGCTCGTGCTGGCGGCGGTGGGGCTGTATTCGGTCCTCGCTTACGCCGTCGCCCAGCGCACGGGTGAAATCGGCATCCGCATGGCGCTCGGCGCCCGGCCCAGCCAGGTCATCGCGCTGGTCCTGCGCAGCGGGCTGAAACTGGTCGGCCTCGGGCTGGCCGCCGGGTTGATCGCGGCCGCGGGCGCGGCGCGGTTGATCGAGACCTTGCTCTTCAACGTGCAACCGCTCGACCCGCTGGTGTACGCCGGCGTCGCCGCGCTTTTTG
>JBIJCX010000204.1:0-14595 GCA_044344465.1 Opitutaceae bacterium | reverse complement strand
CACGGCTGTCCGACTAAGGAAGTCTTCAGAATTCGCAGGTGCCCGAGGTACAGTGAGTAAGCCAAGACATGGCATGTGATCGATTTGAGTTTTTCCGGGTGAATTTCCGCAATTGGACTGCATTTTCTGGAGATGAACTCCGGAAGAACCGTGCTGGCACAGATTCTCGCGGGCCTGAGCAGCGAGGAGTTTTCTCGCTGTGCGAAAGCGTATCCGATGGCTCGCGACACGCCGGCTTTGTCCGCGTACGACCACTTCGCGGTGTTGGTGTTCGCGCAATTGACATACCGCGAGAGCTTGCGGGACATCGAAGCGTGCCTGAACTCGCGCCACCGTGTCCTCTACCACTCTGGTATTCGCGGTCGGGTGAATCGCACAAACCTGGCGTACGCGAACGAGCATCGTGCGGCGGAACTTTTCGGGACAGTGACTGCGGTGTTGATGCGGCGGGCCGCACGGCTCCATGCCGACACGCCGACCGAGTTGGGTTTGGACGGCGAGTTGTTTGCGGTCGATGCCAGCCTGATCAAGTTGAGTCTGGCCATTTTCCCGTGGGCGCGCTGGCAGGGCACGCAAGCGGCGGTCAAGTTGAACATGATGCTGACGGTGACGACGGCGATGCCTGCCTTCTGCACCGTGGTCCCAGGCGCTTGTCACGACGTAAACTTCATGGACGACCTGCCGGTGGAAGCGGGCGACTACCTGGTCTTCGATCGTGGGTACGTCGACTATGCACGTCTGTATCGCCTCGACCAAGCGGGCGCCTGGTTTGTCATCCGCGCCAAGTGCAACATGTGCTTTTATGTTTGCGAATCGAAGCCCGTAGACAAAACCACGGGATTGCGGTGCGACCAGACTATCCGGCTCAATTCCAAGCAGGCGCACCGAGACTATCCGAAAAAGCTGAGACGTATCCGATACTACGATGCGGAGAACGACCTGTCGCTGGTCTTTCTGACCAACAACTTCACTCTGCCGGCCTTGGTTATCGCCGCGATTTACCGGCGTCGCTGGGAAATCGAATTGTTCTTCCGTTGGATCAAGCAGCATCTGCGTCTGCGCGGCTTCTTTTCGATCAATCCAAACGGAGTCGCGGTTCAAATCTGGACCGCGATCTGCGCGTACCTGCTCGTGGCGATTGCGAAGCACGAAATGGCGTTGCCGGGCAGCCTGCATCAGGTTCTGCAAATTGTGTCGATCTCGGCTCTTGAGAAAATACCTCTCCCAGAGCTGTTTACGAAATTTGATACAACGGACTTTACGGTCAATATACCTATCCAGATGGACATCATCGGCTTCTGATCGGACACGCGTGGCGGCGGGCGTTCATCGGTCGCAGGAGGGAGGAGTGCGGGGAATCTTCCCCACGCAGACCAGCGCGAAGGCGCCGCAGTGCGTACAGCGCAGGTGCCACGACGGCTCGTCCGTCGCGGCCCGCACGAGAATCGGAACGGCCAGCAGGGTCTCGACGATTAGCCGGCGCTTTTTCGCGGCCGGGTGCATCCAGCCGAAGTAGCGCATGCGATGCTGGCCGGGTGGCGGTACGTGTCGCGGATAGGGATGACAGTCCCTGGCTTCCTCCCGCCGCGCGTTGACCCGCACCGCGCCGCCGCCACGCTCTGGACGTGGCCCCTCCCGACGACTTCGACGATTTCCTCCCCGCCGCCCGCCGGGAGTTCCGCGCCTTCTACTCCACGGCCACGGCCGGCGACGCCGTGCGGATGGACGCGCTGCTCCAGACACACGCCGCTTTGATACCACTATTTAGGCCGGCACGCTCGAGATGAAAGGCTCAACGAATTTGCGACAACGGTGCAGAGCGGCACAACGCTCGGCGGTAGCGGTAACAGTCCGCGGTTGCGCTAGCAAGCGCTCCGCCGAAAACCGGGATTGGATTATTCCCGCCATCTTCGTTCCTGGGTGTGGCGGATGCGAACCGATGGCGCGGGCGACGAAAGGGGTGGCTGGTCCGGAGGTGGCGCCGCTGAGGAAATCACAGGTTTGGGGTGCGGCAGCGGCGGCGCCCGTTGGGATCCAAGTTACACGTTGCCCTCTCGTTGCCGGCTCGGACACATTCTTTCGTCATGAACCCCCGTGAAGCGAGGTCCCAGAAGGTACTCAATGCCGGCGCGATTTTCGTGTTGTGCCTCACTGCGCTTGGGTGTCACGGCGCCGACTGGCCGCAGTATCGGGGGCCGACGGGTGATGGCATCGCACCGGCACAAGATCTGCCGCTGACGTGGAGCGCGACCTCCAACCTGGCATGGAAGACCAGCCTCCCCGGCCGCGGTCGCTCCTCGCCGGTCATCATGGGCAACCGCATCTGGCTGACGACCGCCTTGGAAACCAATCCTCGCAAGACGATCGCCGGTACGGATCCGGTGACCGTGGTGGATCGGGCGGAGGTCGGAGTGGTCTGCCTCGCGCGCGACACGGGCAAACAGCTCTATCATGTCACCCTCTTTCGTCCCGAGCAGCCGCCCCCGGCCCACGAACTGAACAGTTTTGCCACGCCGACGTCGGTCATTGAAGCGGGACGTCTCTATTGCGATTTTGGCGCCTTCGGCACGGCCTGCCTGGAAGCCGATACCGGCCGCGTCCTCTGGACCAATCAAATCACGATCGATCATCAACTGGCGCCGGCAAGTTCACCGGTGGTCTGGAAGAATCTGTTGCTGTTGGTGCGCGATGGCCGGGATCGGCAATTCGTCGCCGCGTTGGACAAACAGACTGGCAGGATCGTCTGGCAGACCGATCGCCCTCCGATCGAGGCGAGTTCCGGGAACGCCAAGAAGTCATTCAGTACGCCTGCAGTTTTCGAGTTTGGCGGGCGGGCCCAGATGGTCGTGCCCTGCGCCCACTGGATCGTTTCCTACGACCCTGCGACCGGTCGGGAGCTGTGGCGGGTGAAGCATGGCACCAGTTTTTCGATCGGCCCGCGCCCAGTCTTCGGCCATGGGCTCGTCTATGTCCTGACCGGGATGAGCCGCCAGCTCTGGGCCATCCGCCCGGACGGCTCCGGCGACGTCACCAAGACCCACGTTGCATGGAAGACGGAGGCGGTCGCCGGCACCATGGCGTCGCCGCTGTTGGCGGGCGGGGAGATTTATGTGGTTACCGATCAAGGCTTGGTGGTGTGTCTCGATGCGCTAACCGGCGCGCAAGTCGGCCGCAGGGGAACGGGCGGAGCCGTGGCGTCGTCCCCGATGTTGTCCGGCGACCGCATCTATCTGTTTGGGCGGAAGGGGAAGGGCACGGTGTTCAGAGCGGGCCGGGAGTTGGAGGTGCTCGCCGAGAATGAACTGGAAGGCACGCTCTTCACCTGTCCGGCCGCGGTCGAGAATGCATTGTATATAAGGACCGACGACGCGATCTATTGTGTGCGGGCCAAACACCCGGATTAATCCGTCGCGTCGGGGCCCGCCCGGTGAGGCGAAACCATGATTGGAGCATTCAGCCGCCAGGGGTCATGCAACATCTCCAGGAACTTCCGGGACGCCCGCCCCGCTCGCGGGCCGTCGGGCCGGGCGGATGCCTGCCCAGGGCCGCCCGATGCGGAGGCGACTTCGCGATCAAGATGATTCGTCGCCGTCGAGCTATGATCCGTCTGGACTTGCGGCGTCACAATACGCTACGCCAGCGGCTACCTCGGCCTCGGGCTGCGCAACGAGGCGTCCGTTGAGTTCCCACTCTAGTTCGAAGCGCTCCGATGGGTTGCCTCGTAGTGAACGAGCCAGGTGATGGCCTCGTCACCTCTCAGGTTGCCGAGCGCGATGAGAAGGGCCGACAGGAATGGGAGAATACGTTTCATGGCAGTGTTAAGTGCGCGTGTTCGGCCTTGATGGAGAACTTCGGATTGCGTGTATCCACGCCATCCTCAGCGGAGACGGACGACGCGAGCCACAGGAGCGCGACCAGTGGAGCCAGCAGCAGGGTGGTGAGGAGTGGGTGGGTTTCATCAATGGACGGAGTGAATCAGTGGGGTTTGACGCGGTCCCGTTCGTCTCGATTTCAGTTCACTGAAATGCGGCACAGCTATTTCGTCGCCGCGTCCAGCTTGTAAATGCGCCTGGCGTTGCCGTTGTAGAACTTCTCCAAGACGCTGCGCGGGAGGTGCAGGGCTTCGACTTTGCGCTCCGTGTAAAGCATTTCTCCCTGCTCCGCGTAGTAGTCGAAGTCTTCCCGGTAGCGAAGTTCGAGCATTAGAAGATGCCCTCGACGTTCCAAGTCGGTCGGCGGCTTTTTGCGCATGAACGGCTTCCACATGGCATCAAGGCCATACATGATGCGATCAGGGTATTTCAGGAAGAGAGCGCGGACTTTGTCACTTGGATGACGGACGAGATCGCGGGCACGCGCGGACACCTCGATGTGGAAATGCTAAATCAGTCTGGTAGTTGCCCGTTCCATCTCACTTTCCCTTCCCCCACAGCTTCGCGAACTTCTCCGGCACGTAGAAGTCGTCCTTGCCCGTCGCGGAAAATGCGGTGCGCTCGATGCTCGTGCCGCGCACGCGCTGGCGGCAGATGTTGACGTGCCAGGGGAACAAATCCTTGGGCATGGCGCCGTCGATGCCTTTGAGCGGGTCGATCATGCGGGAGCCTTCGCCGGTGATGGGGAGGCGCATTTCGAGGCTCCATTCCTTGTCGCCGCGATGCACGGCGAACTGCGCACCGGACGTCCACTGCACACCTTTGCCGTCCTTGCCGTGGTCGATCTCCAGCACGGTGCCGGCGGGGTTGATGGCGATCTCGTAGTAGCTGTTGGATGCGGTCTCGATGAGCAACGTGATGTGATCGCCGGCGAGGAGTGTCGGGTCGTCGGGAGTGGTGGTGGCGATGTTGATGCCGGGCATGTCGGGTTCCTGGCAGACGATGCCGAGGTGCAGGATGCTGCCTTCGCGCTGGATTTGGAACTTCGTGCTGGTTTTCGGCTGCGGGGCCTCAGGCGTAAGTTTCACGAGTTGGACGCTGCGCACGTCGGTCCAATAGTCTTTGAGCACCTGGCCATCGAAGGATTTTTCGCGCAGCGGCTTTCCGCCGGTCTGATGCGTCTCCAGCACGCGATAATCGAGCGTGGTGTCGTGCTTGCGGCTGAGTTGCTGCTCCAGGGTGCGCAAGGGCTTCATGAGGTCGGCGATTTTTTGAATGCGGCGTCCGGGGGGCGATTGCGGATCAGCGGCGGCTTGCGCCGCAGTGAGCAAGGTGAACGCCTCGCCGATCTTCGCGCCGTCCTGGCCCAAACGCATCCAGTTGGCCTCGGAGAACTCTGCGAAGGCCTGCATCGGTTTGGCCGCAGGGCCGTAGTAGCTCGCGAAGTAGTCGGCCAGCAGCGCATCGAGATTTTGCTCCGCATCCCACCAGAGGCGCGCGGTGACATAGAGATTCAGGTGCTCCAGCGCGAACGGGTCGTAGCCGAAGCTGGCCTCCTTCCCGGCAGGATGATCATAGATTTCGATCATCTCGCCGAGCGTGTGGCCTTTCAGTTCGCGCAGGTCGCGAGCGATTTGTTTCGTGTAGAATACGGGCCGTCCGGCCTGCTCGGGGCGCGCGTTGATGTTGTAGTCCCAGGTGAGGTATTTTCCGGACGTGAGCTTTTTCATCCAAGCCTCGCGCAAGGTGCGGTGCTCGCTGCGCTTCGTTTCATCCCAGAAGCTCTGGCGCTGACGTGTCTCGATGAGCACGAGGTTCGGGCTGAGTTTGTCGATCTTGGCCGGCGGCATTTTGTAGGCGCTGTAGGCGAGGCCGCTCACGAGGCGATCCGGGTGCGATTTATACAGCTCCAGCGCCACGCGATTGATGTAACCCCAGACCTGATCCGACATCGTGCCCGCCCAACCGCGCTCAGGCGTGAGCTGTGCCCTCCACTTCGGATCATCCGAAGTCAGGCCGCCGTAACCATCGACGAGGTCGATGCTGATCATCGGCTCGCGGAAGTGATCGAACATGACGCGCGAGTATTTGAGCTGCTGCTCGAAAAATAGCGGCGAGTTGAGATCGGGATAGCCGGCGCCCTTCGTCGTGGTGTCGCGTTTGCCCCCGGTGAGCAGATACATCTCCGGGTGCGCCCGCTTCATCTCGGCGCGCATGAGGACAAACTTCATTCCATGACAAATCTGCGTGATGCCGCCGATCTTGTGCCCTTGGTTCAGCCCCAGCCGTAGCGTCCAGATGCCCTTCTCGCCGATGCCCGTGTGATCCGTGTAGAAACCGAAACGCCTCATGCCGAAGTCCGGCTTCACTGTCTTGTTCACGCCCGGCAGGACGATCGTCGCCTGCCTCGGCACCACCTCGCCCAATTCCCCCGGCGCAAACCAGCGGACGCCGAGGCTGCGCAGGAACTCATACACCGCATTGAGCGTCCCAGCGTCGTCGTAATCCCAAACATCGAGCTCCTGGTGGTAGTGCATATAGAGCCCGCTGAAGCTGTTCCAAAAAGTATCGCCCGTGGTCTTGTCGAACTCCCCATTCACCCGCGCCTGCTCCGCCGTGCTGCGCATCCGCCCCCACGGCTCGATCGGAACGAAGTCCTCATCGGGCCCCACCAACGCCAGCCAGTCCGCCCCCGCCGCCATGCGAAACGCCCCGTTCTCCAGCCCATTCGTCGCGAGCTTCAACGCCTCGGTGTGTGAAGATTGGCCGAGGAAGATGTGCGCCTTCCCCACCGTCGGCGCCGTGCGGACCTCCAGCTTTGCGCCGCTGATCTTTTCCAGGTAAGTCTGTAATTCTTTCGCGGCGAGCTTCGTCATCCGCGCCGGTTTTTCCGCGATGATGATCTCCGCGCGCGATTGACCGTTTTCGACGAGAAACGTGTCGGCGGCATGGAGCACTGGGAGTGCAGTGAGCAGCAGCGAGGCAAGGGTGAGAAAGTGTTTCATGGTGACTGGAAAATGGCTACTGGTTGATCCGCTCCACATCGATATAGAGCGCTCGCAGCTTCGGCGCGTCGTGGATGTAGAGCAGGCGGCCCGGGCTGACCTCGCGGATGGCGGTGTAGTTGAAACCTCCGGAGTCGGTGATGACGGTGTGATGCGTCCAGGTTTTACCGTGGTCGGTGCTGAACATGAGATTCGAGCCGGGACGTCCGTAGCTGCAGGCGATGACGCCATTGCTCATCACGACCATGTCAGGCGCGACGCTGCCTTCTTCGAGCGCGGTGATTTTGCTCCACGTTTTGCCGCCGTCGTGCGACCACGTTTGCAGCAGCGGGCCGAAGGAAAGCGTGCGCAGGATCGCCATCAACTCGGTGTCGGAGAAGCGGGCGACGGATGGCTCCGGCCCGGCTCCGATGGTCGAGAAATGACTCCACGTTGCCCCGGCATCGGAGCTGGTGAGCAGATACGACGCATACTCCTTGGTGGCGCGTGTGTAAGTCACGGCCATGAGTTTGCCGTCACCGAGATTCCAGATGTCACGATCAAAAGCCAGGACCTGTCCCGCATCTGCGGGCGCGCGAATAACGTTCTCGAACATCGTGAAGGTCTCGCCCTTCGAATCAAAATGATAGCTCATGCCGACATACACGCCGGGTTCATACTTCACGTTCCAGCGCGATACGCCGAGGAGGCTATCGTCCGCCAGGCGAACATGCGGCTGTGGCGCGAAGGTCTTAAACTGCAAGTCCTTCACCGGCATCCAAGTCTTGCCCGCATCCGTGGAGCGCAGCACGCCATAGGGCTCATAAATCGCATCCGGCCCCTGAGCGACACTGAGCATGAGCACTCCTTTCCCGACATCGTAGAGGTAAGGCCGCGTGGGCGGCAGGAGCTTGCCAGGCTTGGCCTCGAGAGCCGCAATGCCGATCTCGGGGTCTTTGGATTTCAACTCATGACCGCCATGTCGTGGCTGATCCCAACCCGGCGATGGAGGAATGTCCCAAGGCTCGCTGACGGTGATCTTGAGCTTCGGTTTGATCGGAGGTTCGCTGCGTTTGCGCAGACCGAGCCGCACCGATTGCCAATGCGCATCACCCATCCAACCGGGAGCGGTGGAGCCAAACTGCACGAAGGCCTCCGCGCTCTCCGCCTTCTTCCAAAACGCCCCTTCGCCGCGAATCATGACGACATCATCGACCGCGATGCTCATGTCGCGATCATGGATGATGAGCTTATAAGTGTGAAACTTCGTCTTCGCATCGAACAGCGCCACGCGATCGTGATACGTCGCTATTTTCTCGGGGCGCAGCAGCAAACCTTCCTGGTGCACTCCATCGCTGACAAGCAACCCAACAGGCACCCCTTGTTGCGCCGGCCACATGCCAGTGCCGCGTCGAGCCGCCACGGACTCCACGCGCACCGTGGCTTCGACAACAATCTCGGTCTCCGGCTCCGGCTTCCATGCCGCGCGAAAAGCACCATCAGCTTTCGTGGAGTCATCCACGAGATGCAGCGCGCCATTCACGGGCGTGGCCTTCGCCGCCAGTGCGCCGACGGCCTGCCAGCCCTGCTCCTGCGGCAGTGATGTCGCGTCGTAGTGAACGAGCCAGGTGATGGGTTCATCGGCGGCCTTGACTTGGCCGAAAGAGAGAAGAAGCGATGAAAGGATGAGCCGCGGGTGTTTCATAGCCCGATGGTCCCGGACAGGACGATCTGCGCTACCGCAAACCGGAAAATGGCTTTTCCTGTGGCGGAACACGAAGCGAGTTTTGCCATGGCGGTTTTCGGTTTTAAAAAATGTATCGTAAGTTTCTGATGTTGGGTGCCGGACTCTAATATCTTCCCTTCAGGGTCACTGGCGGGAAGTCATCGGTGCGAAACGGCGATGCGGGAAGCCCTGAGCCGTTGGTGAGGTTGCAAGTCGGGTTATCCGCCCATGCGTAACGCACGGCCATCGGCGACGGCACCTTGTCCGACCAGACGATCACGTTGTTGCCGTCGATCTTTGCATCCGACCAAACCCACTTCCTGTCCTCGCCACAGATCGCGAAGCCCTCGAGTTGGCTGTTCGGGCTATTGCGGACAAGCGTCGCGGTCTCATTTGTCAGGGAGCTGACAACGTCGGTTTCCGGCAGGGGCTTGGCCGTGAGGCCGCCATCCGTGTGCAGGAAGCTGAGGATCGCCTTGCCGCTTTCGACCTTTATCGAATCATAGACCGGCCCGGAGAATGGGATTGCCTTCCCGTAGTCCTGGGCGAGGGCGATGAGCGCGAGTCGCTCGCCCACGTCCTTCTTATTGCGGGGATGGAGGTTCCCGGTTTCTCCGACGTCAATGGTGACGGCCTGGCCGGTATTCGGCAGCTTGAGCGCCATGGACTGCGCCTCGCGCAATTCCGCCCACCCGCTCTCGCCAGGCATGGAAGCCTTTGGCCTGAAGATTGGCAGTTGGCAGAAATAAAACGGGAAATCCCCTTGCTTCCACTGCTGGCGCCAGTCGGAGATCAAGAGCGGGAAAGCGGTCCGGTATTGGTAGGCGCGGCTCGTATTGGCTTCGCCCTGATACCAGATAACTCCCCGGATCGCATACGGGATGATCGGGTGGACCATGCCATTGAAGAGGAAGCTGGCCGCGTGAATAGGGCTGGGAGGAATGACCGGAGGCTGCGGCGCAGCAGCCAGTTTTTCTGCCGGGATGGCGGGGAATTTATACTCCGTTTTGGCCAACCACTCGCCGGCGAGCGAGCTCGAACCACCATTACCGGCCCTGGGGCCTCCGGTGTCCGCAGGGAATACCGCCGGACTGATTGGCTCGTAGAGCCGAATGGCGAGGATGTTTTTTCCCACCTTGATGTCTTCTGGCTCGACATTGAATGGGCCTCTTCGACGGACGAATCCCAAGCCCTCGAAGTCCCGAAAGGTGGTTTGTTTGAGCAGCCTGCCGTTCCAATACACGCTGTCGAATCCGTTAATCGGCAGGGAAAGGGGAACTCTTTTCGCGGGGTCGGCAGGAAGATCGATTTCTTTGCGCAGCCAGACAGCCCCCGCTTGAGGCAGCCCTGGAGCGGTCACCGCACCTGGCAATTTGACAGCCACCCAACCGTCGGAGGAAACCTCCGGGCCGGTGTAGGCGGCGGCATCGGCGCACGGCTTGTCTTCGCGTCTGTTCTCCTTGGTCCAGGCCTCCATGCTCTCAATGAATGCCTTTTTCTTCTCCGGCGCAGCTTTCACGGCAGCCCAGAGAAGCTCGCTCGAGGCCTTGAGATCAGGCACGGTAGCCAATGCCTCGGCGCTCGTCCATGACTCGCAAGGCGTCCCGCCGACGGAAGTGTGGATCAAACCCACGGGCACGCTCAGTTCCTTTTGCAGCATTTTCGCAAAGAAATATCCGACGGCGGTGAAGTTTCCTACTGTCTCAGGCGAAGCCGAAACCCATTTCCCTTGGACGTCGTCCATGAGCTCGCTCGTCGCCTTCATTTTGACGGCGAACTGGCGCAGAAGCGGGTTGGCGGGCCGGGCCATTTCCCCTTCGGCTCCGATCGCCTCCCGAACCATGAACTGCATGTTGGACTGGCCGGAGGCGACCCAGACTTCTCCGATCACGACGTCGGAAAGTGTCAGTTTGTTTTTTCCTGCCACCGTCATTTCAAACGGCCCGGGCGCGGAATCCTTCAGGTTCAAGGCAAGCATCCACTTGCCGGCGGCATCCGCTTTGGCCGTAGCCGCGATGCCATTGAGCGACACCGTCACCTCCTCGCCCGGGTCGCCGCTGCCCCAGATCGAAACCTTTGCGGCTTTCTCCAGGACCATGTGATCGGAAATAATGGCGGGAAGCTTGACGTCCGCCCACGCACAACCGGTGGAAACGCTAGCTGCAATTGCAAAGCGTAGGATAAATGGAATCTTCATTATGTTTTAGATTTTTTGGTTGGGGTTCAGAGCGCCTGCTTCGTGCCTTGGTGGAGCTGTCGCTTCAGAAAACCTTTTCCGCCGTTGGATCATTAGTAAGTGGCGCGTCCGCCGGAGAGATCGAACACGGCTGCCGTGGTGAAGGAGCAATCCTCCTCGTCAGAGGTGACGTTCTCGCTTTTAGGTTTAGCCTCCGTTGCAGCAGTCGCAACGGGGAGCAGCGCAGCCAGCAGGAGGCAGGAGAGGCATGTGGGAGCGTGTTTCATGGCGGCGTCTTTCAATCAGGGACGTTCATTCAGCAGCCTATCAAGTGTGGGGGCCATCGCCTCCAACCAGCGCGTGTAGCCGGGGCCGGCGACGTGGAGTTTGTCGGGCATTACTTCTTTCGCGATGGTGCCATCGGGTTCGAGGAGTTTGTCGCCGACGTCGAGGTAGAAAACCCGTTTTTGATCGGTGAGCGTCGCGAGTTTCGTGTTGGTTCGACGGATCGATTCGTTGATTTCGTCTTTGATCGAAGCACCGCGCGGCAGGATTCCGAGGAGGAGAATTTTGCTTTTTTCGGACTTGCTCCGGATCGCTTTGAGTAGTGCGCCGATGTCTGCGGTGAGTTCGTCGGGAGTGAACTTCCCAGTGAGATTGTTGGTGCCGATGAGCAGCACGACGACCTTGGGTGCGGCCCGGTCGAACAGGCCGTTCTGCACGCGCCAGAGGACGTTTTGAATCCAGTCGCCACCGATGCCGAGATTGAGAGGACGATGGCTGCCAAAGCGCGCCTGCAGCACATCCTGGGGCCAGCGTGCGGTGATGGAGTCGCCGATGAAGACCAGCTCCGGGCGGGTCGCCACGACCGCCACGCACTGCGCCTTGTGCTTGTCGGCGTAGGCGGCACCGATTTTGCCATTCGCTCCGAATTGCGGCGCGGACGCGTGCAGCGCGGGTGAGATGATGTTCACTGGCTCCGCCGGCTTCTGGCCCGCCGGGCAATCTTCGATGACATAGAAGAGCCGACCCGCGCCTTTGGGCGAGTTCGCCGCGGGACCGATGGCAACGTTGATGACGTCCGCCCTTTTTAGCCGTCCAAGATTGAACTGAAACACCTGGGCAAAGCGGTCGTTCTTGATGAGCGACTGCGCCTTCAACTGCTCATTCACATAGACTCGCAAATCGGTGCCGTAGCTGAGCGGCGTGCGCAGATTGCCGTGGTTGATCCAAACCTCGCCCACCGAGTCGGCGCTCAGTTTGTAGGACGCGATGTAACACCGTGCCACGCCCTCCGTGTCCCGCATCGCCGAGACATCGAGGTAGCCAATGCCCCGCGAGATCGTGTGCCCCGGCGCATCGGTCCGCAGCGAGCCTAACGCATCCCGCACACCATACGCCCGAGCCTTCTCATCGTAGCTCAGGGACGCGTAGCCAGCGGATGCGCCGACAGCGCCACGGGCATTCCATTGAAAGCTCCATCCCGGCGGCGGGGTTGGGGCGATGGCCGCGTCGCCATAAACGGCGATGATTGGTTCCGCTCGGGCGACTGCCGCCCACGCGAGGGCCGCGATGAGCCGGATGACCGGTTGGAAGCGCCGCGAGAGAACGTTAACGCGGTGGAGCGGGGTGGTCGACCGGAGAACCGCGAGGAACGAGTCGGACCTCCCTCCCGAGTCATATTCCTTCTGAGTGAAATGGCGAATACTCATCTCAGTGCCGGTTCGTTTTCAGAGCGACGATCGCCGCCGCCAATCGGGCTCGCGCCTGTTGATAGAGCGTAGGATCTTTTTCCCACTTGAACCACGATGCGGTGAGCGGGCGCACGATTTCCTCTGCGTCGGCGCGGCGGCCGGCCCGTTCCAGAATGGCCAGATATTCATAGTCCTCGATTGCATCCCGCAGGGCCTTGAGCCGCACGGTTGGGACGATACCTTCATAACCGATGGCGCGCGCGGGATACGCCAGCGAACCTTCGCCATTGAAGCGTCTTCCTTTCTGCCCCTGCTGAATAACGCCCTTGCCCACGAAGAACGGCGCCTCCGTCCACGGATCGTCCACCTTCTGCCAATACGACATGCCGCCCCAGTAGAGCAGGCCCTTCATCCCGTCGCGCCACGCCATCCATGCCGGCACGCGGTAATTGAGCAACGGCGCGTCGATGTGCCACCACGGCGTCGGTGGTCCCTGGCACAACGCCGTGTAGGCCCAAAGCGTTTCACCCAGCGCTTGCCGTTCTGCCCCGCGCTGGGGCCGTTGCAACGTGAAGAGCGGACACCAGATGTCCACGGCGCCGTAGAGATCGCCCCACGCGCTGTCCCCTCCCGGGTTGCCGGGCTCCGTCCACGGTTGCTCCACCACCATCACTTGCACGACCGACTTCGCCTCCCGCACCGCGCGGCCCCATTTCTGCACGTAGCGGTAATCTTCGAGCGAATTCGGCTCATCCTTGATGTAGGTGAAATAAAGGGTTTGGGGACGATCGAGTTCTCGGGCTAACCGATCAAACGCGGCGAGCCACGCGCGGAGCGTGTCCCTCTCCAAGTCCGGGTCCTTGACCGCCGTCGTAAGGCGCGGAATGCCGAGGGCGTTGACCTGATAACGGTCGATGAAGGCGCGCAAGGTCTGCACTTCCGACGCCGGAATTTGAAACGTTCCGTCCGGCTGGCGCACCGGACGGAGCGTCGACGGCGGAGGCGTTGCGTTGCAGTGATGCTCGGTGAGCAACTGGGCGCATTGCGCCTCGACTGCTTCCCAATCCTGAGGTTCGGATTCCTTTCCCGCGGCGGCCCGCTGGCGATACCATCCTCGCATGCGCTCAGCCGGCGATCCAAATTCGGTGACCAGTGTCGCGATGCGGGGCAGTTCGAAATCCCACACCGTCAGCGAAACCTGCAGCGGAAAACTCCGACCGTCCGCCGCGGTGACGCGATAAGTGCCGCCATACTGCCCGGGCCTGGCGTTCGCCGGAATGTACAGATCGATCCAGAAACCGTGGGTCTCGCTCGGCGGCAAATCGAATGGCACGGCCGAGATGCGCGCTCCCTCCAGTTTCTTGCCTGGCAGTGGATGCTCGAACGGGATCAGTGGATCGGGGTACCAATCGGGTCTGAACGCCTCATTGCGAAAAGTCGCCTCGTCCAAGCGCAATTGGTGCTGGCGAAAGAGGCGCGCGTCGCGGCCCGGCAGGACCGCGCCGTCCGGTCCACGCAGGTCGCCCGCCTCCACGCGCATCCCGCCTGTCGGTTCCTCCGATCGCACGAGGATCTGGAAGCTCTCCCATTCGTTGCGGGCCGCCGCGAGCCGGACCGCACGCGTGCTTTCAGGAGGATCGCTGCGCAGAACGTGGCGAGTTTCGGTGGTGGTCCAAATTTGCCACTCCCCGAAAGCTTCTGCCGGAGTGAGCAGTGCGCCGACGAGAAGGAGGAGCTGAAGTGTAGTGGCCCTCACGGGCCAAAAAGGGGATCGATGAAATCGGTACAACGTTTCAGGCCGCATTCCACTACATGGGGCAAAGAGCATGGGGAGATTGTCGGGATCAGGCCAGAGGCGTGCGCCCTATTTTTTCGCGGGCGTAGTCTTGGAACATTGATTCAAGCGCCTTCGCTTTTGGCGTGCCCTTGGCGAAATAGAAACGGTAACGCAGCGTGAGACTGTCGCCCTGTTTGATGGTGGTGTCGCCTGCGCCCGCCGGTTTGTCGGGTTCGAAGTCGTGCAGGCCAAACGGATTGACGGCAAAGAGTCCGTAATCGCGCGCGTGCCACGTGGTGGGCGAGCGAAAGTTTTCGGGATGACTGAAAATCACGACGCCGACGGAGTTGCCCTTGGGATCAGGGC
>JBIJCX010000539.1:0-4329 GCA_044344465.1 Opitutaceae bacterium | reverse complement strand
TGGGCGCCAGCCTCGCCCACGAAATCCGCAACCCCCTCGTCACCATCAAGACGTTCGTCCAACTCCTGCCCAAGCACCATCAGGACCCCGTCTTTCGCGAGAAATTCTTTCACCTCATCGGCGACGAAGTCGGGCGGATCGATCAGCTGACCGAACAACTCCTCGATCTCGCGACGCCCCGCACCTACGAGGCGAAGCTGATCGAACTGCACACGGTGTTGCGTGCCAGCCTCGATCTGGTCGTGACCAAGGCGTCGGCCAAGAATGTCCGTTTCATGACCGATTTCCAGGCTTCGCCCGATTCCGCCTTCACCGATGCCTCCGCCGCCAAGCAGGTGATGCTCAATCTCTGCTTCAACGCCATTCAGGCGGTCGAAGCCCGCAGCCGCGATGATCGTTGGGTGAAGATCGGCACGCGAAACACCGCCACCGGCATCGAGATGGTCGTGTCCGACAGCGGGCTCGGCATTGCCCCGGAGATCCGACCCCGGCTCTTCCAGCCGTTCCAGACCACCAAGTCGACCGGTTTCGGACTCGGGCTTGCGATCTGCAGTGACATCCTCGCGAATCTCAATGCCAGTATTTCCGTCGATCCGCCGGCGCCCGGAGTCGGTGCGACGTTTCGGGTCACTTTTCCATGTCAACCCTTGTTATCCTAGCGACGAACGATTCCGCGCTGGCGGAGGCATGGGAGCGGCAACTGCCGCCCGGGCACGCCGTATTCAGGATGCCAACGGAGGGCTTTTCTGCCGGCTCCGCCCCGGGCTTCGCCGCGGTCGTGGTCCTGGATGCAACCTGCGAGTCGGCCCTGCCCCCGTCGCTGGCCCGATGTCCGACGATTTTTGTGGGCGAGCCGCACAGCCTGCCCTTCGAGCAGGCGCGGCTCAGCGGGCGGGCCAGGGTGTTTCTCTCCTACGAGGAGAGTGCCACGCGCCTGCGTGAATTCCTGCCGTTGGTCGAGGAAGTGGCGGAGAAGCAGTCGATGGTCGAGATGCTCGCCGAGAAGAACCGCCGGTCCGAACCCGTGCGCACCATCGTGCGGGCGGCGACGACGGACTCGGCCGAATTGTGGGATTTCTTCGAGGGCGCGGTGGAGAACATCGATTCGCGCGATCGCCTCATTGCCGAATTTCGGCGGGCTTCGCGGCATTTGCTGCGCGCCTCCCATGCGGTTTTCTTTCAGCGCGAATCTGATGGGTTTCGCGCGGATCGCGGCACCTCGTTTTTTGCGGCCGATGATCCGCTGGTCGCCTACTTCGAGCATCATCCCGCCGTGATCGACGGCACGAACTGGGACGGGCCGGCCGATCCCGTGGCCGAGCTGGCCGTGCGCCATCGGCTCGCCCTCTGGGGGGCGCGGCTGTTGGTGCCGGTGCACGACAACGGCCGGTTGCTCGGTCTGATCGCGCTGGGGGTGCGCGACGATGGCCAGGCCTACGATGACAACGATCGCAGCCGGGCGGTTTTCTTTGCGCGCCTGCTGCGGCATTTCCTGGCGAAGGCGGGACATTTCGGCCGGCTGAATCTCCTCGCCGAACAAGCCAGCCTTGGGGCCAAGTACCTGCCCGGCACGCTCGTCCTCGGACCCGGTGAAAACGCACCCCGCCACGTGCCGCTCGTCGTCCGCGATCTGATCGGGCAGGCCCGCCGCACCCGCGAGGTGTGCCGGGCCTGGCCGGGTGATGGCCAGCCGTTCCGCGCCAGTGCGGGGATTGTGGCTGAGACGGGCGGGGTCTGGGCTTTCTGGGAGGAGGCGAGCGTCGAGGTGCATGACGCCGCCATGCGCCAGCGCGCCGGCCGCCGCGGGTTGTTGCGCGAGCTTGCACTCACCCTGAGCCATGAACTGGGCAACGCCCTGGTGTCGCTGGCGACCTTCCGCTTCAGCACCCCGGAGCAGCCGTTGCCCGCGGCGATCGTCGAGGCGGCGAAGAGCGACGTCACGAAGCTCGAATCATTGAACGAGCACCTCGCGTTGATGCAGTCCCTGCACGAGGCTTCGGCCGAACCGGTCGACGTACGTGACCTCGCGCAGGCGGTCGGGCACAGCCTCGGATTGCGCGTTGAGGTCGGCCCGGATCCCGTGGTGCTCAGTGCGTGCAAGAAGCAGCTGGATTTCGCGCTGCGGGCGCTCATCCGCACCATCGCGGAGAACCGGCCCGATCAAGGCACGCGCGAGCTGGCGTTGAAGGTGCGCTCGACCGGGTCGGGTCCGGAGCTCACCGCTCTGCTGTCATTGAAGGGAAAACACCTCGAACTCGAGGGCATCCTGCCGGAGCCGGTGGATGACGCGGTTCCGAACCAGGGCCGGCTGAGCGTGTTCCTGGCCAAGGAAATCCTTCGCCTGCATCACGGGGAAATTCACGCCGGACCGGGGATGGAGGGCACTGAGATCCTGATTTCAGTGCGAAAATGGTGAAGACGGAAAACCTCGGGGCCGCGGTCATCCGGTGGGCCGGGAGCGAGTCGTCGGTTTCGGCGCTGGTGCTCATCGGATCCCAGGTGCATGCCGGAGCGGCGAGCCCGCTCGCGCCGGATCGGTATTCGGACTGGGACTTCCAGATTGTCACGACGCGTCCCGGACGGTTTTGCGAGCGCGCGTGGCTGCAGGAGCTTGGCGCCGGCGAGCCGTTGGCCTACGCCGCCCGGCTGGGCCGGCTGGGCAGCGCGATGAAAGTCACCGCCGTACTGCCAGCGGGAGAGCTGGATTTGGTGGTGATTCCAGCGCGTCGGCTCTGGGTGGCGAAGCGGCTGCTCGCCCTGGGACTCGCGGCGCGGGTGGAAACTATCTGGCAGGACCTGGGCGATCTCGCCCTGGTGACGCGGACCGGTCATCGCGTGCTCAAAGGGAATGCCGCGTGGGGCGATTTTTTTACGCACGTGGCCACGAAGATTCCCCCGCGGCGGCTGGGCGAGGGGGAGCTCCGGGCGGTTGCGGAAGGATTTGTCTGCGATTATGTCTCGACGCGCCACAAAATCGCGCGCGGCGAGCTGCTCGCCGCCCAGCGCTGGCTGCACCATCAGCTGGCGGAGGCAAATTTCCGATTGCTCCATGAATTGCGGCAGCGGCGGGGCGAGCCGTCCCTGCCCGACGCCCGCCGGCTTGAACGCCTGGGCGTTGACCTGCAGAATGTCGCCGTGAGCGCCCAGCCGACCGCCGAGAGTTTGAGTGCGGCGGTGGACTCCAGCGCCGCGGGGTTTCGCCGCCTGATATCCGCGCTGCTGGGTGAAGCGTGGCGCTGGCCCGATGGCGTGGGTTGATACGGCCGCCTACGCCTGCGCCGTGAACAACTCTGCGATGACGTCCTCCAACGGGACGTCCTCGATCGTGATGTCCGCGACCGGGCCGGTGCTCAGCACCTCCTGCGAAACGGCGACGACGTTTTCGCTCGGGACGCACAGCGTGAATTTGCCGTCGTCACTGCGCGTGGTGGTGCCGTGGCGCGACTGCCAGCTGTCGGGGAACGCGCCGGTCTGCGCGTCGCTGCCGGCCAGCGCGGGCAGAAACGTGATGATCTTTTTCTTCGCGCCGCCCGCTGACTCCAGCCGGTCGAGCGCCCCATCGTAGATCTTCTTGCCCTTGTGAATCACGATGACGCGTTCGCAAAGTTCCTTGATGTCCGCCATGTAGTGGCTGGTGAGGAGAATCGTGACGCGGAACCGCCGGTTGTAGTCGCGGAGAAACTGGCGGACCGCCTTCTGGGAGACGACGTCGAGCCCGATGGTTGGCTCATCGAGAAACAACACCCGCGGGCGGTGGAGCAGCGCGGCGATGAGTTCCATCTTCATCCGCTCGCCGAGAGAGAGCTCGCGCACCATGACGTTGAGTTTTTTCCCGACGTCGAGCAGCACGACGAGCTCGTCGAGCGTGGTCTTGAACTGATCGGCGGGCAGGGCGTAGATCGCGCGCAGGAGGTTGAACGACTCGATGGCGGGGAGATCCCACCAGAGTTGGTTTTTTTGTCCGAGCACAAGGGCGAAGAGGCGGCGGTAGGCGTTTTCGCGCTTGGTCGGATCGAAGCCCGCCACGCGCGCGGTGCCGCTCGTCGGGTAGATGAGGCCCGAGAGCATCTTGAGGGTCGTCGTCTTGCCTGCCCCGTTGGGCCCGAGAAAGCCCACGAACTCGCCCTCGGCGATCGAAAACGAAATGTCGTTCGCCGCCGCGGTCTCCTCGAATTCGCGATGGAAGAGCCCCTTCACGCCGCCCCAGAAGCCGGGTTGCTTCTTGTAGGTCCGAAAGACGCGGGTGAGGTGGTGGACTTCGATCATCAGGTTTTTGCTCCGCAAAACCTAGTTTTGTCCCGCCGAAATGGAAGCTAAGGTTTTTGCACC
>JBIJCX010000203.1:0-14747 GCA_044344465.1 Opitutaceae bacterium | reverse complement strand
GCAGGCAATTGCGCGCCGAGCCGCGCCTGCCTCTTGTCGGGCCAGTACACTCCGCGCCACGAGGTCTATGCCGTGGGCACGACCGACCGCGGACCGAAGAACCTGATGCGCATGAATCCGGTGCCGAACCGCCGCAGCCTGGAGCCGGAAAACGTGACGATGGCAGGAGCGTTGAAGGCGGCCGGATATGTGACCGGCATTTTTGGCAAGTGGCATCTCGACGGCGGTAAGGGCACCTCGCCCGGGGAACAGGGTTTCGACGTGGTGCATGAGTCGAAGCACAGTTGGCCGAGCCCCACGCCCGAGTCCGACAATCCGAAGGCGATTTACTCGCTGACCCGCGGGGTCGCCGAGTTCATGGAGAAAAACCGGGACCGGCCGTTCTTCGCCAAGCTGTCCCACTACGCCATCCACACCGGTCAACAGGCCCGCCCGTCCACGCTGGCAAGATTCAAGGCGAAGCAGCCCGGGCAACAGCACAACAATGCGCTCTACGCCGCCTGCCTCTATGATCTGGACGATGGCGTCGGCTTGCTGCTGCGGAAACTCGCCGAACTCGGTCTGGAGCGAAAGACTCTGGTCATCTTTACCAGCGATAACGGCGGAAATTCCTCCCAAGAGCCGTTGCGCGGCAAGAAAGGATGTTATTACGAAGGCGGAATCCGCGAGCCGTTCATCGTCCGCTGGCCGGGCGTGGTGCAACCCGGCTCGCGCTGCGACGTTCCCGTCATCAACCAGGATCTTTACCCGACGTTTCTTGCCGCCGCGGGCGCCACGCCGCCGGCCGGCAAGATTCTCGATGGCGAAAGCCTGCTGCCCCTTTTCCGGCAATCCGGCCCGCTGCGACGCGAGGCCATCTTCTGGCACTTTCCCGGTTATCTCGACAGTCCAGTGCCCCGCGGACGCGATCCCGTCTTTCGCACGCGTCCCGTGAGTGTGATCCACAAGGGCGACTGGAAACTCCACCTCTACCACGAGGAGTGGCAGTTGGACGGCGGCCACGCCGCCCTGGCGACGAACAACGCGGTGGAACTGTACAACCTGCGCGACGACATCGGCGAGCGCCACAATCTCGTCTCGTCAAACTCGGCCCGGCGCGACGAATTGCTCGGCGACCTGCTGGCCTGGTTGAAAGCCACGAGCGCGAAACTGCCGACCGAGCGAAACAGCGAGTACAAGTTGGGCCGCGCGCGGCCCGAGCAACCAAAACGAGCCAAATGAAACTAAGCCGTAACGATTCAGTCCCAACCGCAAAACGCGTATTGCTCACGACGGGAAGAAACGTCGACTTTATGGATACGGCAGATCTTCACCGCACTTCAACCACCCTTCTCATGAACCGCATTTGTTTTCTCATTCTCCTCACGCTGGGACTCTCCGATATCCGCGGTGCCGCGGACGCGCCCTCGGCCGACCTGGCACTCCAACCGGCGCATGTGATAATCTCTCCCTGGCCGCAGCATATTCCGCCGACGAAGCGGCAGGGCGTGGCCGGCCTCGAGCGCACCGCGAAGGGCCGGCTCTGGACCGTCTACGGCCGGGACGTGGAGAGCGGACGCAATTTCCAGATTTTGCGGTGCAGCGACGACGACGGGCGTTCGTGGTCGGATGTTAAGGTCATGGTTTTGCCGCGGCAGGGCACGCGCGCGATGTCCGCCAACGTCTGGATCGATCCGCTCGGCCGACTGTGGGTTTTCTGGGGCCAAGCCGCAGGCGTGCAGGATGGCCGCTACGGCGTCTGGGCGATTGTCGCCGAAAATCCGGATGCCACGGAATTGCAGTGGTCCGCGCCGCGCCGCCTCGGTGACGGCATTCTCCTGAACAAGCCAACCGTGCTCGCGAATGGCGACTGGCTCCTGCCGGCCTCGGTATGGAAGGTCGACAACAGCATCAAGGTCCATGCCTCGACGGATCAGGGCAAAACGTTCACCCTCCGCGGCACCGCCAACGTCCCCGATCCCGCCACGCGGGGACCCGATGAGCCAATGATCGTCGAGCGCAAAGACGGCTCACTGTGGATGATGGTGCGCATGCAGGGCATGGCCGAGACCATTTCAAAGGATGGCGGCAAGACCTGGACCCCCGTGCAGCGCATCGCGATCAAGCATTCAACGTCGCGCTTCTTCCTCCGCCGCCTGGCTTCAGGCGCGCTCCTCCTGGTTAAACACGGCCTGATTGACCAAAAGATCGGCCGGGAAACATTGATCGCCTTCGTCTCTGATGATGACGGCAAGACATTCACCGGTGGCCTGATGTTCGAGGATCGCGCGGAGGTGACTTATCCCGACGGCGTTCAGGCGCCCGACGGCACTATCTACATCATCTACGACCACAAGCGCACGCCCGATGGCGAGGTACTCATGGCGACGTTTCGGGAAGAAGACGTCCGGGCCGGCCGCGCTGTGACCGACAAGGTTCGGCTGAAGGTAGTAATCAGCCGCCTTGCGCCCGACCCATCCTCGCCGCCGGGCACCACGCCGCCGAGAAGAGATAGGAAGGCGAAGTGAGTTCGCCGCCGGAAGTATGACCAACGATTCGATCGTCGTCGACGCGACAACTCCGAGGCGGACGACACTCCTCGGATTGTTTCTCTTGGCTTGTTGCCTGATACTCGCGCCCTTGTCCGTTCGTGCCGCCGGGCAACCCAACATCATTTTGATCCTGGCCGACGACCTCGGCTACGGCGACCTCGGAGGGACCTGGGGCGGCAAGGCCAGGACTCCGCACCTGGACCAATTGGCCCGGGAAGGGCTGCGCTTCACCGATTTTCACAGCAACGGGGCCATGTGCACCCCGACCCGGGCATCGTTGCTCACGGGGCGGTACCCACAGCGCATGGGCTTCGAGCGCGCCTACGCCACCAAAGGACGGGAAGAACTTGGCCTGGCCAGCCCGGGCAATCATGAGATCACGATTGCCTCCTACCTTCGTACGGCCGGCTTCGCGACGGGCATTTTCGGGAAGTGGCATCTGGGCAAGCACGTCTCCGCGAATCCGGTCCGTTTCGGCTTCGATGAATTTCGCGGACTGACGGACGGCGATGGCGATTACTTCAGCAAACTCGACCGGTTTGGCGGGAATGACTGGCTGCACAACGAGGAGATGGTCGACCAGGAGGGCTATGCTACAACCGTCACCACGGACAACGCCATCCGGTTCATCGAGCGGCACCGGAACCGCCCCTTCTTTCTCTACGTCCCCTTCCAGGCGGTCCATTTTCCGTGGCAGGATGCCGAGGATGGCGACCGCGAAATCCGGCGACCCGGCGAGGACTTTACCAGCGGGAAGCCGGGACCGCGCAGCAAGCTGGGACCGCACCAGCCCGGGGAGATTCCCGATGTCATGCAGCGCATGATCGAAGAATTGGATCGGGCCGTCGGCCGCCTGATGGCAACGCTCCGACAGCACGGCCTCGATCGCACGACCTTGGTATTCTTCACCTCGGACAATGGCGCCTATGTACACTATCTCGATCCGGATTTGGTTGATCCGGCGGCGGCCACGCTCCCGGCGCCGGATTGGCCGCGGGTTGGGTCCAACGGGCCGTTGCGCGGACAGAAAACCCAGTTGTACGAAGGAGGTCACCGGGTGCCCGCCATCGCCTGGTGGCCGGGCAAGATTGCGCCCGGTGCCACGACGTCGCAGACGACCATGACCATGGATCTATTGCCGACGGCGATGGAGCTGCTCGCCATCACACCTCCGCAGGAAAACGGCCCGAATGCGCTGGACGGTGTCAGCCTCGTACCTTTGCTGCTGCGGGGCGAGGCTCTGGCACCGCGGACGTTGTTTTGGCGTACGCCCACGCAAGTAGCGGTCCGCGAAGGTCCGTGGAAGCTGGTCAACGATGCATTGTACAATCTCGAGGACGACCTGGGCGAGTCCCGTGACCTGGCGGCCAAGCATCCAGACGTGGTGCAGCGATTGAAGGCCGCATTGGCCGCTTGGGAGAAGAAAGTTTCGAGACGATGACCAGAGTTCACTTTGTAGTCAGCCGGACCGGCGAACGGACGAAGCACTCCTTTTCGCCCGGAATTGCCATGGCCGTCGCTGTCGTCGGGTTGTTCTCCCCGGCGGCAGCCGTGGCGCAGAATCTGGCGGGTTCGAGGCCGAACATCGTCGTGATCATGGCGGATGACCTCGGCTACGGCGATCTCGGCGGCGCCTGGGGTGGCACGGCCCGGACGCCGCATCTCGACCGCATGGCGGGCGAGGGCCTGCGGTTTACCGATTTTCACAGCAGCGGCACGGTGTGCACGCCGACGCGGGCAGCGCTGATGACCGGACGTTATCCGTCGCGATTGAGGATCGAGAAGGCCTTTAATCACCGCTTCAATTTCGACGGCTGGCAGGACCGGGGCATCGCGGCCGATCATAACCGGAGCGAGATCACGATCGCGACCTACCTGCGCCGGTCGGGTTATGCGACTGGCATTTTCGGAAAGTGGCACCTGGGCAAGAACATCGCGGCCAATCCGGTCCGGCATGGCTTCGATGAATTTCGCGGCCTGACCTGCGGCTGTGGCGATTATTTCAGCAAGTTGACCCGCTATGGCGAAGCCGACTGGTGGCACAACGACGCGCTGGAATTTCAGCCGGGGTACGCCACGACCGTTAACACCGATAACGCCGTCCGCTTTATCGAGCAACACGCGGCCCGGCCGTTCTTCCTCTACGTGCCCTATTCGGCGATCCATTTTCCATGGCAGGATCCGGACGACGACGGCAAGATGCTCCGGCGGTCGGGCGCGGAAACGGGCAAGCCGGGTGCGGCGCCCAAGGTCGGGCCTCATGCTGCCGTTGAGATCCCCGCCGTCGCCCAGCGGATGATCGAGGAAATTGACACCGGCGTCGGACGGATCCTGGCGGCCATTCGCCAGCGGGGTCTTGATCGCTCGACCTTGGTTTTTTTCAAGTCGGATAACGGTGGATACAACCTCTATTCGTACCAGGGCACGTCGATCCGGGTCAGCTCCAACGGCCGGTTTCGCGGGGGCAAGGGCCAGGTTTATGAAGGCGGACACCGGGTGCCGGCCATTGTCTGGTGGCCGGGCCGGATCGCGCCCGGCACCACCACGGCCGAGACCGCGGTCACGATGGATTTGGTGCCGACCCTGCTCGACCTGGCGCGCGTCGATCTTCCGGCGGCCGGCGGGTCGAACGCACTTGATGGCGTCAGCCTGGTTCCGCTCCTGTTGCGGAGCGAGGCTTTGGCACCGCGGACCTTGTTCTGGATCAGCCCGCCCGACCAAGCAGGCCAAACCCGCCGCGCGGTGCGTCAGGGACCCTGGAAGCTGGTCGAGGAGGAACTGTACAATCTGGAGGACGATCCGGCCGAGACCCGCGACCTGGCGAGCGATCGGCCCGAGTTGGTCCGGGAACTCAAGGCAAAGCTCAGAAATTGGGAAAGAGACGTCCGAAAAGTGACGACCTCGTAAGCGCGCACGTTTTCCGATTTTGTCATTACATCACAATCCAAACGACCATGAGTTCATCTGCGAATCCACTGTTTCGTTCGTCTGTCACCCGCCGCCATTTTCTGCAAAAGGCTGCCACGGGGGCCGGCCTGTTGATCCTGCCGGGCGGTCTTCGCGCCGGAAAAGCCGCCCCCAGCAACAAGGTCAATGTCGCGTTGATCGGCGTGACCGGTCGCGGCCGCGTTTTCCACGAGACGCTGGAGCAGGAGACGAACCTTGTCGCGCTCTGCGACATCAACGAGGGCTTTCTCGGTGAAGTGCACCAACGCTTTCCCAGGGCGAAGACCTACGTCGATTGGAGAAAATGCCTCGAACAAAAGGATATCGATGCCGTGGTGATATGTACGACCGATCACACCCACGCCTTCGTCGCCAACTGGGCGATGAACCGGAATCTCCATGTCTATTGCGAAAAGCCGCTCGCGACCTCGGTCGAGGAAGTGCGGTTGCTGCGCACGCACTGGCAGTCGAAGAGAGGGAAACTGGCCAGCCAGGTGGGAACCAGCACCGCCGCAAATCACAACCGCATCCGGGAGTTGATCCGCGACGGCGCGATCGGCGAACTGAAGCTCGCCTACGCCTGGACCAATCGCGCGGTCTATCGCAACGGCTATTGGCCGGCGGCCGGGCAGCCGCCGGCGGGCCTGCATTGGGATCTGTGGCTCGGGCCGGCACCGGAGCACCCGTATAATCCCCGGTATTTTGCCAAGGGAAATTATGTGGGACCGGGCGAGCGCCCGTCGGTGGCCGCGGCCGGGGCGGTGTGTCTTTCCTGGAACGGCTTCCGGGACTTTGGCACCGGGCAGGTGGGCGACATGGGGTCGCACGACATGAACCTGTTGTGGAATGCGGTGGACGCCACGTTTCCTACGTCGGCTGTGGCCAAGGGCGATCCGTACCACCCTGACGTGTTCCCGGTGGCGCTGGAGTGCCAGTGGGAGCACCCGGCCAACGACCGGCGCGGTCCAATCACCGTTTTCTGGAACCAGGGGGGCGAGATGCCGCGCTCGCCGATGGCCTATCTCGACCTCAGCAAGATTCGGGACGGGGTGATGTTCAAGGGAACGCAGGGTTTCCTCGTGGGCGATTTTCGCACCGGGTCGCGCGTGGTGCTGCCCTTCGGGGATAAAGCCGATCTCAGCTACTATCGGAGTCGCCGCGAGGAGGACATGACGGCCTCCCATGGCAATTCGATGACCCGCTGGCTCGAGGCCTGCCGGAACCCCGCGGTCAAGACCACGGCCGACTTCGAAACTGGCGGCAACATGATCGAACAGAATCTGCTCGGGCTCGTCGCCCATCGGGCGGGTCGAAAGATCACCTACGACGGGGTCACGGGCAAGGTCACCGATTACCCAGAGGCAAATGCTTTCCTAAAAAAGGAGTACCGCAAAGGATGGACGCTCAACGGTTGAGGCGTGGGGAAAAAAGGCGCGTCATGTCCATCATGGACTCGCTATTAGTCCACGACTGCTCATATCCGCACTGGCAGTCACTCCCGCCGCAGGATTGACTCGGATCCAAATCATTTTCACCCCGTTCCCCGATGATTCCCCGCCCACTCGTTAGTCTGTCCACGCTGGTCATGCTCGCCGGCGCCGCTGTCTTGTTTGCCACCTTCGCCGCGACCGGCCGCGCCGCGGCCGCCAATGTCCTCGATCCCGCGGAACGCCGCCTCGGCTTCGAACTTCTCTTCGACGGGCGCAGTTTCGACGGTTGGAAGCAGGGCGGCAACTGGGTGATCGAGGAGGGAGCGCTGTTCTGCCGGGATCGGGGCGGCGACGTCGTGCATACGGCGAAGTTCGTGCCGAACGACTTCGAGTTGCGCTTCGAGTGGAAGGTGGCGAAGGGCGTCAACAGCGGGGTCTTGTACCGTCCCGGGCAGGTCGAGTATCAGATTCTCGATGACGCCAACAGCAACTACGGCAAGAACCCGCGTACGAAGGCCGCGGCCCTGTTCTTCTGCCTGGCACCGTCGCGCGATGTCACCCGGCCCCATGGCGAGTGGAACGAGGGGCGGATCGTCTGCCAGGGGACGGTGATCCAGCACTGGCTGAACGGCGTGAAAGTGATCGACTTCGATTACGCCGATCCCCGCTGGGCGCACAACGTCGCTTTGCTCAGGATCCGGGGTTGGGCGCCCCCCTTCAGCGGCGATCTGGGGGCGCGCGGAGGTCTTTTGCGGCTCCAGTATCATGGCGGGCAGGTGTGGTTTCAAAGCCTGCGGCTGCGCGTGATTCCGCCGGATGAACCGGTGCCGCGTTCCGTCGTGGAGGAGATGCCGATGCCGCCCGAGGCGCTCAAGATCGAGCAGAGCCGGATCCGGGGCATTCAGAACCGGCTCAAGGATGAAGTGGCGTTGATGGAAAAGATGCTCAAGGGGGCGAAGCCGTGACGCTCCTCGATTTTGGTCACGACATCCAAAGAGCCCTCGCGGCGCCGCGACTGTGTTTCATCGAGCCGGACATCATCGCCGTGGATGAGGGCATCCCGGCATCCGTGCGCCAGGAGTTGACGGCACTTGGGCATAAGGTCGAAGTGCGCAAAACCGGCAATGCCCATGCCCTGACTATCGAATATAATTCATCCGGCCGACCGGTGCGGTTTAGCGGTGGGGCCGACCCGCGAGGGGAGGGGGCCGCAATTGGATATTAAACCGCAACCCCCGGATCCAGACGTCAGGAGCCATAAAACCCCCTTGGATTTACCCATCCGCTCGCCCGCTCTGGATCGTGCGCGGCGCAAGGCCTATGTGCGGCTCCTGCCGCTGCTCTTCCTGTGTTACGTGATCGCGTTTGTGGACCGGGCCAACGTGTCGATTGGCGCTCTGACCATGGTCAAGGATCTCCCCGGCTTTGACCACGCGGTGATCGGTCTCGGCGCCGGCATGTTCTTCCTCGGCTACATCCTGCTCGAGGTCCCCGGATCGCTAATTGTCGAGCGTTGGAGCGCCCGGAAGTGGATCTGCCGGATCATGGTCACGTGGGGATTCATGGCGGCGCTGACCGGGTTTGTCCGGACCCCGGGGGAATTCTATGTCGTGCGCTTTTTGCTCGGGCTGGCCGAGGCGGGCTTTTTCCCCGGCGTCGTCGTTTACCTGACCCACTGGTTTCCGGCGCGCGACCGGGGACGGGCGCTGGCTTATTTCTTTGTCGCAACGCCGGTGGCCCAGTTGGTGAGTCCGCACATCTCGTTTGCGCTGCTAAAAATCGGGACGAACGAAATCATCAATGGTGTGGTCGTGCATCACCCCGAGTTGTTGGGAATGAGGGGATGGCAGTGGGTATACGTCTTCTGGGGCATCCCGGCGATTGTGCTGGGTATAGTCATCTGGTTCATGCTGAAGGACCGTCCGCGAGACGCGAAGTGGCTCACGCCGGAGGAGCGCGAGGCCCTGGAGGCGGAGCTGGCCCGCGAGCAGGCGCTGCCGCGCAGCGGTCATGGTCTCACGGTATTGAAGGCGCTGCGTCACCCAAAGGTCCTGCTGCTGGCCTTCGCCTATTTTTGCACGGTGACGGGCAGTTATGGCGTGGTGTTTTTCCTGCCTACGATCCTGCAGCAATGGTATGCGCTCAAGTTTAACGAACTCACCTGGCTGGTCATGCTGCCACCGATTGTGGCGCTCATCGGCCAATTGGTGGTGGGCTGGAGTTCCGATCGCACGCAGGAGCGCCGGCTGCATACGGTCGCACCCATTGCCATCGGCGCGCTGGCGTTGGGGCTCACGCCGCTGACCCAGGGGAGTCTGGCGGCGACGATTATGTGTTTCATGGTCGCGATGGGCGGATTGAAAGCCTACCTGCCGGCATTTTGGGCGCTGCCCAGTATCCTGCTTACGAGCACGGCGGCCGCGGGCACCATCGGTTTCATCAACACCATCGGCAGCCTCGGGGGCTTTCTCGGCCCTTATATACTCGGCAAAGTTCAGACCGTCACTGGTTCGTTTGTCGGCGGCATCTACGCCCTGGCCGGCTCGATGCTGCTCTCGGCCACGATGATCTTCCTGCTGGGACTCGGGCGGCGGGCACCGCGCGCCTGATGCCGGCTGGCATCGCAACCTGGCCGAGCCGCCCGATCGGGGCGTAGCCTGGCGTCGGCAAGCGACGCCTCCTCCAGTGACCGCACCTGGCGCCAGGCGGAAACGACGGACAGCCCCAGCAACGAGGCGGCGGCGGAGAACGTCTTCTGGCGTGAAAGTTCCATCAGGGCGCGGAGCTGGCGGATGCGGAGTTCCTTGAAAAAAAGACGGCCGGTTTTCATGGGATCGTTTTAGCCGGAGCGTAAACCATGTTACGGAAATTGTCAGGGAAAGTTGGTGAATGCGCCATCGCCACCGGTATACCTCTTCCGAAACCTTCCGACCAGAGCGATGATCCACCAATCCGCCACTGACTTCCGCAACCGCTCGAAAAACATCTCCACCAACGATGACATATCCCGGCCAAACCAGAACATGAATCCCATGAACACAATTGCCAGAGTATCGGCCGTGATGGGAATGTTGCTCGCGACCGGCGCGAGCACTTTATCCGCCCAAGTTACCTCCCCCGATAAGGAGACGGTTGAATTGTCACCTTTCGTGGTGAACTCAACGAAAGACACGGGCTACCAGGCAAGCTCCACGCTGGCCGGAACGCGGCTCGATACGCCCCTCAAGGAATTGGGCGCATCGATTTCCGTCTACACCAAGGACTTTCTCGAAGACATCGGCGCCACCAACGCCAATGAGCTGCTGATCTACGTTCCGGGCATGGATGCGGGCGGACCGGGCGGCAACTACTCGGGCACCACGGCGGACGCGCTCGCGCCGGCGGTCAGCGTGAACAACCGGGAGAATCCGCAGGGTGCGACGCGTTCCCGCGGCATGGGCTCTCCGACCCCCACCCGGAATTTTTTCAATACGGCCATCAATATCGACAGCTATAACACCGAGCGGGTAACGGTGCTGCGCGGACCGAATGCTGCGCTCATTGGCGTCAGCAGCCCGGCCGGAATCGTCGACAGCTCGCTGGCCGAAGCCGATCTTAACCGGAACAAAAGCACCGTCTCGGTGCGTTTGGACAACAACCTTGGGCTGCGCAGCATCCTCGACTTGAACCGGGTGTTGATAAAGGGCAAACTGGCGGGACGCCTGATCGGCCTCGACTCGCGGGAAGAGTACAATCAGCGCCCGGCCTATCAACACAAGCAGCGGCTCTATGGCGCCATCAACTACCGGCCGTTTTCGACCACGCTCATCCGCGCCAATTTTGAGACCGGCCAGATGAAGGCCAACCAACCGATCCCCATCCTCCTGCAGAACAGCATCTCCAAAGCCTGGTATGACGCCGGCCGGCCGGGATTCGATTGGACTTTCTACGACGATCCCGCCCGTAACCCCCTCGCCGCGAGCCAGGTGTCCACCAACTTTATTCCGAATTACATGAACGCGACGGTTGGAAATCTGATCGCGTCCTACAACCACCCCAACGATCCGCGCCCCAGCTCCATTTTTCTAAACACTTTTCCGAGCACCACCGGCACGACGGCGAATGCGATTAGAGCGGGAACGTTTCATCCGACCCTGAACCGGGACCTGGCCACCGACGGCGGCCGTTTGACTTCAACCCGCAATATTCAGGAGTTGCCGGCGGCCGTATACTGGGTGGGCAGCAACGTCCTGCCCGGCCAGTTGCCCGGCCTGCAACCGCCCGGGATCAAGATTCAGGGGTTCACGGATTTCGAGGCGTTCGATTGGAAGAATCGCATGATCGACGAGACGGCGCTGTTTAGGATGAACTTTCGCGCCACCAATATTTCGCTCGCTCAGACGGCGTGGCGCAATCGCCTCGGCCTCGAACTGGCTTTCGACACTCAGCGCCAATACAACCGTGCTAGGGCGATGTTTCTGAACGGCTCCGGCAACGCCCAGACCCAGGTTAGGGTGGATACATCCGTAACTTTGCCGGACGGGACACCGAATCCGAATGTGGGCCGCCCTTTCCTCCAGGCAAATTTTTTTCGAGTCCAGAAGGTGTACAACGACAACGAGTCGCTCCGGGCCACGGCTTACCTCAAGTACGATTTCAACGACCTCAAGACCTCGTGGGGAAAATGGCTTGGGCGTCACACGTTGAGCGGCGTGGCCGAACGCTACCGCGCCGACGATATTGCGCTGGTCAACCGCGTCAGATTCGATGGTCCCGGCGTGCGGAACACCGTGGCCAACATCAATGCGGCCAATACGATTCTCAATGTGTACGTGGGGCCGTCGTTGATCGGGAACAACAACCCGATCAAACTCGAACCCATCCAGATCAATCCGATCAAGACCGATGGGAGCCGTTACGGGGATATCTCCACCTTCATTCGCGCCGCCAACGCCACCGATCCCGGCGCCTATGCGTTGAGCCCGGTTTCCATTGTCGAGGTGGTACAACCCGGCACGGCCACGCGTGAGGTCATCAAGTCGCAGGCGTTTACGCTGCAGAGCAACTGGCTGGATGGACTCGTCTCCACGGTGCTGGGCTGGCGCAAGGATGTCGATTACAGCGACGGCGGCTTCAGCGTGGGCTTTCCGGGCAATCCCACCAGCACCGGGCCGTTCGATCCGGGCAAATCGGAATGGGATTTCAGCGACTTCGACCATCCGTATAACCCTTCGGAAATCGATCGCAAGGAGAGCAGGAGCGTCAGCGTGGTGCTCAACTGGCCGAGAAAGCTCCTGCGTTTGCCCGCCGGTGCTGACGTCAGTGTATTCTTCAATCAGTCCGAAAACTTTACCCCATCGGGCCGCCGAACCGATCAGTTTGGGGCCGGCTTGCCCTCGCCGAAGGGCCAGACCAAGGAAGTGGGCCTGAACCTTTCGTTTCTCCACGACAAGTTCGTCCTCCGCGGCTCCCGGTACGAGACCTCCAATCAATACCTGCAGTATCAGGGAACCTCCGCCAGTGGCGGGCCCCGGAGTTTGATTACGGCGCTCGCCAACTGGCACCGGGAGGCGAACACCAACCCGCAACTCGCCGCGAGCCGCGCCGTGGACATTGCCAAGGTGGTGAAGTTTCTGCCCCCGGGGATGCTGGACATCTATCAGTTTCAGGTATCCGGAACCGCGCCCAATATCGAGGTCACCGCGCTGGCCGCGCCTCCCACGGGCGGGGCGGACACGTCCGATCTGACCGCCAAGGGGGTTGAAGTCGAGCTGGTGTACAATCCGACTTCGAACTGGAGAATCCTGGCCAACGTGGCCAAGCAGGAAACGGTGCGCAGCAATATCCTGCCCGTCCTGCGTAAGTACGCGGGGGAAGTCGCCCCGCTGCTCGCGGAGCTGGCCGATCGCCCGTTTGTCAACTATCCGGTTGGCCATCAGCTCGGCCAGCCCCTCCCGGCTAACATCCAAACAGTCAGGCAGTACTATGAGCAGAATTTGCACACCCCGATGGCCGCCGATCTGGCGACGGAAGGCGTGGCTTCGCCCGAACAGCGCAAATGGCGGGTCAATCTCGTTACGAACTATCGCTTCACCCGCAGTGGAAACCTCAAAGGATTCTCGATCGGCGGTGGGATTCGTTGGCAGAGCAAGTTCGCCATGGGCTTTCCCTCCTCGCGTTTGCCGAACACGGCGGCCATATACGACATCAAGCATCCCTATTACGCCCCCGCCGACCTCAACGTGGATGCGTCCATCGGTTATTCGCGCAAAATTTGGAGCGACCGCATCGACTGGAAGATTCAATTGAACGGCACAAACTTGTACAAGGATCGCGACTTGATCCCGGTAACCGCGCAACCTTGGGGTCAGGTCGCCATCATGCGCCTGTCCCCGGAACGGCGGTTTTACCTGACCAATACGTTCAGCTTTTGAGGGTTCGCGTCCGGGGCGTTTTTTCGCCCGGCGCCGCCCGCCCGTCCGTCCAAACCATGAAAAGACTGCTGCCCTTCATTCTTGCCGTCGGCTCGCTGTTCGCGGCGCGGGCGCCAACCATCGAGCCCCATCCTTGGGACTTCGATCCGGAGGTCGTGCATGGGTTTCCGGAAGGACCGGCGCGCGACGACATCGTCCCCGGAAAATTATTCGTCGATCCGCCCACCTTCGAAAACCTGGGCTTTCGCTGGTACGTGGCCGGCGATCGCAATCGGAACGCCACGGTGGCGGTTTCGTATCGGAGCAAGGGAGAAAGCGCCTGGCGGGAGGCGCTGCCGATGTTGCGGATCCGCCACGAGATTGTCACCCGCTTCACTTTGACGCGCGGCAGGCGGCCCGGCGAGACCCTTCGCGATATCAGCCAGCACTATCGCACAGGAAATCTCTTTGCGGGCAGCGTTCTGTTCCTCGATCCCGGCGCCACCTACGAAGTGCGCCTCACGATGAGCGATCCGGACGGCGGCGCCCCCCGCGAGCCGAAGGTCGTCACGGTGGCCACTCGCGCCGAACCGGTGGTGTCGAGCCAGGGTCGCACGCTCCATGTTTATCCAGGAGGGACGAAGCCCGCCGACGAAAAGGAGCATGCTTTCGACCGGGTGGCCGCCGCCTATGATGCGGCGCGGCCGGGCGACATCATTTTCATTCACGCGGGGACTCACGCGATGCCCGGCGCTCCGTACCGCTGGACAAAATCGGGCGAGCCCGGCCGGCCGATTGTGCTCCGCGGCGCCGGCACCGGCCAAACGATTCTCGAGGGAATTGACTTGGAGACCGATCTTTTCCACCTCGTGGGGGCGAATCACCTCCTGTTCGAGGATCTGACGATACGCCGGGTACGCACGGCGATCTACGCGGGCGCCCGGAAGGATCCGGGCGCTTCCTGGCTGACGGTTCGTCGCTGCCGGATTGAAGAGGCGATCAAGGGCATCTGTACGATGTCCGAGAATTCGCAGAGCTGGTACATCACGGACAACATCATCACCGGCCGGAACCTGAAATGGTACCCTCGGCCGAACGACACCTACATGGCGGGTTCCCACACGGGGGTGAATGTTTACGGCCAGGGTCACGTCGTCTGCTACAACCGGATTTCCGGTTTCAGCGATTCGCTGGCCCTCGCCAACAATCCCGTGCCGGAGCCAGACGCGCCGCAGCGCCATCCGGTCAACATCGATATCTATCACAACGATCTCTCCGTCGCGGTCGACGACACCCTGGAAACGGATCATGGCGCGCACAACATCCGCGTTTACCGGAACCTGCTCTACAACGCCCACACCGCGCTGAGCATGCAGCCTGCCTATGGCGGGCCGATCTATTTCATCCGCAATGTGGCCTACGGCATCACCTCGATTCCGTTCAAGTGG
>JBIJCX010000202.1:0-14766 GCA_044344465.1 Opitutaceae bacterium | reverse complement strand
CGGTCATAGACCGCCGCTACAGGAGGCGACCACGAATCGAGCGATGCGCCCAGCGGAACGGCGCGCGGTGATCGCCGAGTTAGGGTAGCCCTGCGCGTGCCTGCCCGTCGAAGCCTTGGCGAAGGCGTGAGCGCAGCGCCCTCCATCAATCCCGCCGCTCACGCGGCGGGCTACAACCGAGCGGTTTCCCTTTCGTGTATTTCGTGTGTTTCGTGGTTCTCTCCGATTGGCTGGCTTCGACGGAGGAGTCGGTTGACGCCGCCTGTCCGACTCGTGGCTGCGCTTCCGATTTTCCACCCATTTTCGCCCGGCGTCGGGCAAATTCCTAAACCTCGATTTCAAAGCGCCCATGCGCGCCCGGCTGTATCCGGGCGATGCGGACGACCGACCCGGGCGTGGGCTCGTGCGCGTCGATCCATGCCGTCAGCGGGCCGATGAAGACGGTGTCGAGCCGGTTGCCGATGCCGCGGCCGCCGTTCAGCAGATTGCCGCAGCACTCGTGGATCAGCGTGGCCATCGCCGAGCCGGGCGCAGCGTCCTCGCGGCCGGAGATCTCGAGGTCGATGCCCTCGCGCTCCTTCACGCGCTTGACCACGAGGTCGAGCTGCTTCTGCAGGATGGCGTGCGCGCTGTCCTCGCGGATGAAGTCGAAGACGACGATATTATCGCCCAGCCGGTTCCGCAGTTCCGGCCGGTTCAGCCGCTCGCCAAAGAACTTGTCGATCTCCTCGTTCACCACCCGCGTCAGCTCGGCGTGCGTCGGCAGGTTCGCCGAGGCCCGAAATTCGTTGCTCACCCGGGTCATGCCGAGATTCGACGTGAACACGATGATCGACTCGGAGAAGTAGACGCGCTCGCCCTTGCCGCTCGTGAGCTGGCCGTCGTCGAGGATGGCGAGGAACTTGTCCCACAGGCGCTCGCTGGCCTTCTCGATTTCGTCGAACAGGATGACGGCGCAGGGTTTTTCCCGCACGGCGCGCGTCAGCTCGCCGCCGGCCTCGAACCCGACATAGCCGGGCGGCGCGCCGAGCAGGCGCTGGTCGGAGTGCTCGGCGCTGAATTCGCTCATGTCGAAACGAATATAGGCGCGCTCGTCGTAGAAAAGCGCCTCGGTCAGGCTTTTCGCGAGCTCGGTCTTGCCCGTGCCCGTCGGGCCGGCGAGGAACAGGACACCCTTCGGCCGGTTGCTGCCGCCCGCCTGGGCGCCCGCAACGCCGCGCAGCGCCTTGCGCACGATCATGACCGCCTTCTCGATCGCGTGCGGCTGGCCCTTCACGCGCCGGTGCAGCGTCTCCTGCATCCGGAGCAGAAAACCCTTGGGATCGTTTTCGGCCATCGCCTTCCAGGGATCCTCGGTGATGCCCAGCTTGTAGCGGCGCGCCGCGTCGGCGATGTGCTGCACCGCGAGTTGATCCCGGACGCGGAAGTTCGCAATGGCCGCGATGTCGTTGAGCGTGAGGCCGTCGGTGTGCGCCACGTAATCGTCGATCACGGTTTTCTGCGCCGCGCTGTCCATGCGGCCGAACTCCTCGACCCACGCGAGCTGGCTGTGACAGATGAGGCGGCGCGTGCCGGGGTCCGGGCGGCCGACCGAAAGGGAGCGGATGCGCGGATTGTTGAGGGCGAGCCAGGCGGGGAGCTCGTTCTCGCGATCGCACAGCCAGAAGATCGGGTTGAAGAGCCGGAGCGCCTTGTTCGGCTTGGCGTCGTAGGAGACAATCAGCGAACGGATGAAGGCCTCGGTGGCCGTCTCACCAGTGCCGCCCTCGCCGCCCTGGCTGCTGACAAAACCCATCAGGTAATTGAACAGGATCGCGATCGGAAAGCCCGGCTGCGCGGCCAGCGCCTCCGCGATCATGACCGCCTCCGGAAACTCCGCCGCCATATGCACGCGGCCGCGGAGGCTCGCGTTCTCCGCAAACTTGCCGCCGACCGCCTTGGTGAGATCGTTGAGCTTCGCGGCCGTGGTCTGCCGATACAGTTGGAGCGCCTTCTTGCCGTCCTCCTCGGAGGCCGGGGTCGGATCGAGCAACGTGATGCCATGGATGGGATCGACGAGCAGGGTCGCCTCGAAGCCCATCGCGCGCAGGGCGTCGGTGAGGTACTCGTGGATGGTCAGCAGATCGTATTGGCCGGCCTGGCGGGGATAGGCGAATTTGTCGCGGATGTTGCCCCAGAGCACGAACTGCGACTTCACCGAAAGGAACGTGTAGACTTCCTTCAGCCAGCGTGGCGAAGCCCGATCTTCGAGCAGGATTTTGAGATTCTCGGGGATGGTCATGAGGTGAAATGGCGGCGGGTCGGACTTTGCGTGGAGAAAATCAACGTTTCCCGTAGCCCTGCGCGTGAGCGCAGGGATGGTGGGCGAAGCGGGCGTCCAGCAATCCCGCTGCTCACGCAGCGGGCTACCACAGAGCTGCTCTTCAGCGGTCGGCCGTAGGCCAGCGCGCTGGCGCACGCTCTGGAAACGCGTCCACCAACGGTCTGCCTACCGCAGCCCTGTACGGTTTTCGAGACGACAAGGACGAGGGCGACCGACGGCATGGCTAAGGTCTCGAGGACGATACCGCCCGCATGCGCGCCGCCTGCTGACCGGCCCCGGCCGCGGCCCGCACAAACAATCCGCCGCGCCGGACCTTGACGTTTCGCACCGGCATGGCCTTGCCGGGCTCCTCGCGCTTGATCACCTCGGGCTGGTAAACTTGAACCGCCGCGCCGGCGCGCACCTGGTCGACATGGGCGCACACCGCGGTCTGCGCCGCGCGATCGGCGGCGCGCTGTTCCTCGGTGCCGGTCGTGGGCGAGGTGCGCACGGCCTGGACGGCCACGGTCGAACCGTCCTGCGTGAAACTGATCTCGGCGAGATGCTCGGGATCGGCCGGCAGCCCAAGTTGAATCGTGCTGACGCCGCGGGCATTGATGTCGCCCGCCGTGATCGTCTCCATGGGCGTGATTTCCTCGTAACCCAGGGCAAGGAGTTCGCGCACCATCGCGATCACGGCCGGACGCCGGGCCGCGGCCACCTTCAAGTTCTGCCGGGCCGCTTCAAAGGCGTTCTCCGCCCGCGCCGCCCCGCCTTGTTCGCAGAGCGCCAGCGCGGCCTGCAACGCGGCCCGATGCGCCCCGCTTTCCTGCCAGGGCAGCGAACTGAGCATGGGTTCGCACCCGGCGAGCGAGGCTTCGAGCATGACGCGCAGTTCCGCCGCCTGCCGCTGCCGCATCTCGTCCTCGACCGCCTGGCGGCGGCGCTCCTCGCGCTCGCGGTTGCGCACCAGGCGCAGGTGCTCGAGATGCGCGACAACCACTTCGCGGTCGGCGCGGCAAATCGTCTCGATGCGCCCGCGCAACTGCCCGTGCTCCTCCTCGGTGCCGGCCGTGGCGACGATCGCGGCGACCTGGCGTTGGATCTTTTCCCCGGTGCCGAGCTCGGCGATCCACTGGCCGGCTTTCGCCACGGCCGAGGTCGCGGCGCCTCGGGCCGCGAGCTCGGCCGAAAGTTCGGCGGCCGTGATCTGCAGCGCCGCAGCCTTCTCGGCGGCCGACTCCCGGGCCGCCCTGGCCTCCGCGTTCTGCACGATCTGCACTTCGAGTTGCCGCAGCCGGGCGAGTTCAGCCGCCTCCTCCTGTTCCTGGCGGGATCTTTCCGCCAAGGCTCGCTCCGCCGCCTCGACCCGTTCCGTCCACGGATGCTTCAGATCCTGGTAATAGTGATGAATGGAGCGCACCGCCTCGGAGCCGTCGTCATCGGCGCCGAACCGGCTCCACATCGCCTGCTCGGCCTCCTCGGGCGACGGCCGCGACGGCACCTCCACCGGCACGCCCAGGTCCGCCAGTTGCCGGGTGCGTTCCTCGAGCTGGCGCCGGACCGCCTTTGCCTGCTCAAGATAGTGGATACATTCCTCGCGGTTGCCCGCCCGCGCCTGTTCGAGCGGCACATGGGTGAAGGTGAGTACCTGCGGTGAACTCATGGGGATCCGGTCAGGCTTGGGGCGAACATCCTGTCTCTGGCGGAAGATCTCACGGCACGGCGGAGCGGCTGCCTCGACCGGATCCCAAGGCCGCGCTCCGCGCGCGGTTAAAAAAATGTCCGTCGGCCGGCCGCGCGCGGAGCGCACGGCCCACCACTTCGACTCTCAAGAAACAGGTCCGTTGTAGCCCGCTGCGTGAGCAGCGGGATGGGAGCAAGTCCCTGCGCTCACGCGCAGGGCTACGAAAACCGATGGTTCTACCCGTCTGGAGCAAGACGCGTTTTGCGGTCGGGACTGCATCGTTACGGCCAAGGGCAAAACCGCCGGGTGCTCTTGCTCCGGTCGAGCTCGTTTTCGCCGGCGCGGGCCGCCGGGCTTCACTCTTCGTCCACACCCAGTTGAAGGCCGCGATCGCGGCCGCGATCAGCAGGGCGACGAGCAGCAGGCGCCGGACGATTGGCCACAGGGGCATCGACCGTTCGCGGTCGCGGTAGTAGCCCTTGGCCTCGAACTGCTTGATTTGATAGTCGCCGTAGGCCCGTTCAAAATCCTCGCTGTCCGCCTTGCCGCCGGGATTCTGCGCCTGCCAGTTGATGAAGAATATCTCGCGCAGCTTGTCCTTCTTGCTGGGTCCCTCGCTAGGCGCGGGCGCGTCCTGGCGCAGACGAAAAACCACTCGCGGAGGCGGCGCCGGTTCCAGCGGGGGCGGGGGCTCCGGATGCAGCTTCGGCTGGCGCCGCGGCAGGGGTTGAAGATCGTTCGTCTCGGGGGGCATGGGCCGATGCGAAGAGACAAGCCGCCGGGCGATCTGCGGTCAACGGGCGAGTTTTGAAGCACCAACCGATCTTGGCGCTTGGGCGGCAGCGGGAGAACGGACCTCCGGGTCCGTTCCATTGTCGCTCCCGGACCGGGAGAACGAAATTTCTGAACGGACCGGGAGGTCCGTTCTTCGGCAAGGCCAACTGCGCTGGCAAAAAAACTTCGCTCCGGGCCCTGTCATCGAAATAATAGAAACCCTCGGCCGCCACGGCCCGCCTGCTGAAAACCGCCCCACCCCATGTCGTTCACCGTCACACCCGGTCAGCTCGTCCAGCGCTCTGAATTTTACGATCAGCTTTCGCGACTGACCGCCGCGGGCATCGGGCTGATCGACGCCCTCGAGCGCATCAAGCAACGGCCACCCGCGCGCTCCTACCACGCCCCGTTGGCGCGGCTTGTGGATGAGCTCAAGCACGGCCGGCCGTTCATGCTCGCGCTCCGCGCCACCGGCGACTTTCTGCCGCCCTTCGACACCGCGCTGCTGCACGCGGGCGAGCAGACCGGCCGGATCGACGCCTGCTTCCGCCTGCTGGCCGACTACTATGCGCAAAGCGCGCGACTCGCCCGGTTCGTGATCTCGCAGTGCCTTTATCCGATCGGTTTGATCCACTTTGCGGTGCTGGTTTTTGGCGGCGCAATGCCCTTTATACAGTCCGGGATGACCGCCAGCTCGTGGGCGCTCGCGGGCAATATCATCCTGATGCTGGCCCCCTTCTATCTGGCCGCGGCGCTGCTCGTGTTCGCGCTCCAGGGCCGGCATGGCGAGACGTGGCGTGCGGTGGTCGAGCGAATCCTCCACGCGGTGCCGGTCTTGGGCGCGGCGCGCCGTTACCTCGCGATCTCCCGGCTGGCCGTCGCACTCGAGGCGCTGATCAATGCCGGCGTGCTCATCGGCCAGGCTTGGACGACCGCGGCCAACGCCAGCGGTTCGCCCACCCTGCGCCGGGCCGTCGCGACCTGGCAGCGGCAGATCGAAGCCGGGCGCAAGCCCTCGGAACTCGTGGTGGGCGCCGCGTGCCTTCCCGAAATGTTCGTGAGTCTCTATGCCACCGGTGAAGTCAGCGGCAAACTCGACGAGTCACTCCGCCAGCTGCACACGTATTATTACGAGGAAGGTTCCCGCAAGCTCCGCAGTTTTGCCGACCTGCTGCCCAAGATCATCCATGTCATCGTCCTGGTCGGCGTGGCCTACAGCATCTTCGGTCACTACGGCGGCATGATGAAGCAAACGTTCAAGGCCCTGGATATGTGACGGCGCCGCGGACGCCGAACCGTCCCCTGGCCTCCTGGCCCTTTCGTCCCTTAATCGCGATCGGGCTCCACCTCGCCAGTTTTTCCGCACCCCGAACCCCATCAGACCGATCCATGCGAATCCACTCCCGCTTCCCGTCTCTGCTCCGCCCCGCCGCCGCACTGCTACGTTCCACTGCCGTCGGTAGGCTGGCCTGGTTCGCCCCATTCGTCCTCGCCCACGCGTCTGGCATCGCCGCCGCCGCCCCGTTTCGCGCCGGCGCCGTGGCGGTCGACATCACGCCGGCAAACCTGCCGGTGCGGGTCGCGGGCGGATTCCTGGAAAAGTCAGGGACGCAAATAACCGATCGGCTCCAGGTTCGTTGCCTGGTGCTCGACGACGGCCGGACGAGGATCGCCTTCGCCATCGTGGACACCTGCATGATGACGCAGACGCTCATCGACGAGGCGAAGCGGCTGGCGGTCGCGCCCAGCGGCATTTCGACCGACCGCATGATGGTGTCGGCCACGCACACCCATTCGGCGCCGGCGGCGATGGCCTGCCTGGGCACGCGGCAGGACAAGGATTACGCGGCCTGGCTGCCGGGGAAAATCGCCGAAGGCATCGTCGCCGCGACGGCAAAACTGCAGCCCGCGAAAATCGGCTGGGCTGCGGTGGACGATTGGGAGCACACGCACAACCGCCGCTGGATTCGCCGGCCGGAGACAAAAATCGTCGATCCCTTTGGCGAGCCGACGGGCCTGGCCCACATGCATCCGGGCTACCTCAGCCGGGAGGTCATCGGTCCTTCCGGTCCGGTCGATCCCGGCTTGTCCGTGCTCTCGGTGCAGACGCCCGAGGGCCGGCCCCTCGCCGTGCTGGCGAATTACTCGCAGCACTATTTCGGCGCGACCCAGGTGTCGGCTGACTACTATGGTCACTTCTGCCGGCACGTCGCGCGCCTGCTCGGCGAGGCCGGAGACGGCAACGGGCCTTTCGTGTGCGCGATGTCGCAGGGCACCAGCGGCGACCTGATGTGGATGGATTACGGCTCGCCCAAGAAAACCATCACGATGGATGGCTACGCCGCAGCCGTGGCCGGATACGCCATGCAGGCGCTGCAGCAGGTGCGTTATCGCGACACCGCTCCGCTCGCGATGGTGGAGCGAAAACTCACGCTCGCCTACCGGGTGCCGGATGCGAAACGCCTGGAGTGGGCGAGACCGATCGCGGCGCAGATCCAAGACGACCTGCCGAAGGACCGGACCCAGGTTTACGCGCAGGAAGCGCTCATCCTCCACGCGCGGCAAAAGACCGGGCTCAAACTCCAGGCGATCCGGATCGGGGAACTGACCATCGCCACGCTGCCGAACGAGGTGTACGCACTGACCGGCTTGAAACTGAAGGCGCAATCGCCCTCCGCGGCCCACTTCAACATCGAGCTGGCCAACGGGGCCGAAGGCTACATCCCGACCCCCGAGCAGCATGTCCTGGGCGGATACACCACGTGGCCGGCCCGCACGGCCGGCCTGGAGGTGGAGGCCGAGCCGAAAATCGTGGAGACCCTGCTGGGGGCGCTGGAACGGGTCACGGGGAAGAAACGTCGCGACCTGGTCGACGAGCATGGGCCGTATGCCGGGGCGGTGCTGAACGCCAGGCCGGTGGCGTATTGGCGGCTCAATGACGCGGCCGGTTCGACCGCCCGCAATGCGGTGACCGGCGGTCTCGTCGCCCGGATCGGTGACGGAGCGGCCTGGTACCTGCCCGGCGCCGGCAGCGGCACCGGCAGCGGTGCGGGCGAGAAGCTGACGCCCTCCGCCTTCTCCGGCCCGCGGCAAATCAATCGCGCGCTCCACCTCGCCGGCGGCGACGTGATGGCCGAGCTCAAGGGCTTGGGCGACCGCTACTCGATCGCGCTGTGGTTCTGGCTGGGCGAGGCCAGCGGCGCGAGCGAACGCGGCGGCACGCTCGTGACCGGGCCGGGGGGCGAAACACTCGTCAGCCGGCAGTTTCAGGATCATCGCGTGCAACTCGCGCTGGCCGGTTCGGGCTCGACGACGGCGCTGCGCGCGGACGACTGGCACTTCGCGGTGCTGGTGCGCGATGGCCACGACGTGCGCGTGCATGTCGATGGCCGGGAAAAACCAGAGATCGTCCGGGCGCTGCCGGTGAATTCGCGGAGCAGCCACGTGATTCTTGGCCGGGAACTGCAAGGCAAGCTGGACGAGATTGCCGTCTTCAAACGCGCCCTCGCTCCCGCCGAGATCGCCGCCTTCTGGAAAATCTCCGGCCTCGGTGAGCCACGCGCACTGCCGCCGTGAATCGCGGCGGCGTTGACGGCGAAACCCGGGCCCGCCCCGGAGCCCACCTGCCACGCCTCACTCGGCGTCATCGAGTCGACAAGCGATGACAGGAGAATGAAAGCGCAGAGATTTGGTTCTTATTCCCCTGTCCCCATTCCCCTGTCATCTCAAACCCGAGTGCGCCCCGGTGCCCTCCCGCCACGCCTCCCTCGACGTCATCAGCTCGAAGAGATATGACAGGGGAATGGGGACAGGGGAATAAAGTCAGAACAGTTTCCGATCTATTCCCCTGTCACCATTCCCCTGTCATCCGTCCCCACCATGCCCATCCAACGTGCATTTCACCTTCAAAATCTCACGCAAATCGAGTTTGACGCCCTCGATCGAATAGTAATGCGCCATGCCTATGCCTCGCAGAACAAATTTGGCCGCCTGTTCGAAGAACGCGTCTACGAAAATGATCTCGCCATGCGTCTACGTGCCGAGGGACTCGATGTACACACTCAGGTGCCAGTCAAAGTCACCCTCGGTTCATTCGAAAAGACCTATTACCTCGACCTCGTGGTGAACCACATGCTCTACGAACTCAAAGTCGTCGCCACGCTGCTGGCCGAGCATAAGGCCCAAGCCCTGCACTACGCCATGTTGCACGACATCCGTCGCGTCAAACTCATCAACTTCCGTACCGCAAAGGTGCAGGGAGCGTTGCACTACAACCCCGTGACCGACGCCGAGCGTTATGAACCACGCTACCTCACCCGGGCTTGGAACCCGCTAACTCCCGGCTGTGAAAAGCTCATCATTCAAATTCACAATTTCATCGCCGATTGGGGCACTCACCTGGATGGCCGACTCTACAACGAAGCATTGGTTCACCACTTTGGCGGAGAGACCGGCTGCCTTCAGCGTATTCAAGTGAGCCATGAGCAAACCGAGTTGGGCAGCCACCTCATCCAGTCACACGCTCCGGATTTTGCGTTTGTCGTTACTTCACTGTTTCGCGACCAGGAACACCACTTGGGCCATCTTCAACGTCTCGTCAAAAATCTCAGCCTGCACGCGCTGCAATGGATAAATTTCAACCGCGCTCAGATCGAGCTAACCACCATAACCAGATAAAGCCGTCCGGGGACATATGACAGAGGAATGAAAGCGCGGAGATTTGGGTCTTATTCCCCTGTCCCCATTCCCCTGTCATCTCAAACCCGAGTGCGCTCCCGGAGCCCATCCGCCACGCGTCACTCGGCGTCATCGAGTCTCCGAGGAATGACAGGGGAATGGGGACAAAGGAATAAAGGCAGAGCAGTTTCGGTCTCATTCCCCTGTCCCCATTCCCCTGTCATCCATTGGCTGAAACATGAAATTCCCCTTCGTCCCCGCCCTGCTCGGTCTCTCTCAGCCTTCTTCAGCCGCAAGCATGGGTCGGCATCGGTCCGCTCACCTTTACCGCGTCACCCGGCCGTCATCGCGGGATAATCGGTGTAGCCGTGCGCGTCCTGGGTGTAGAACGTGCGCGCATCCGGTTTCGCCAAGTCGGCCCCAGCCTGCACGCGTTCGACGAGATCCGGATTGCTGATGTACTGGTGCCCAAAGGCGACGCCGGCGAGCGTGCCGGCCGTGATGGCTTGGGCGGCTTCTTCGGGCGTGTAGCCCATGTTGCCAATCAGGGCGCCTTTGAAGGCGGATCGCGCGGGCGTGACGACATCGCCCTTTTGCGCGCCGAAGAAATCGCCCCGCATGAGGTGCAGGTACGCGATCCCGCGCTGGTTGAGTTGCGCGGCGACGTAGGCGGTCAGGCCCACCGGATCGCCGTCCTTCATGTCATTGTAACTGTTGAGCGGCGAGATGCGCATGCCCACGCGGCCCGCGCCCCAGACGCTGATGGCGGCGTCCGTGACCTCGAGCAAGAGGCGGGCGCGGTTTTCCAGCGAGCCGCCGTAGGGACCGGTGCGCTGGTTGCTGCCGCTCCGCAGGAACTGGTCGAGCAGGTAGCCGTTGGCCCCGTGAATTTCGACGCCGTCAAAACCCGCCGCCTTGGCATTCTGGGCCGCCTGCCGGAAGCCCGCGACGATGCCGGGCAATTCGTCGTCACGCAGCGCGCGCGGCGTTTCATAGGGCTTCTTGCCCTGCGGCGTGTGGGTTTCGTCGTTTGTGATCGGCAGGGGACTCGGCGCCACGGGCTGCAGGCCTTTGTTCAACAGCGAATGACAGGCGCGTCCGCCATGCCAGAGCTGGAGCACAATCCGGCCGCCTTTGGCGTGCACGGCCGCGGTGACCTTTTTCCAGGCCGCGATCTGCGCCGCGGAATAGATGCCCGGCTCGCGCGCTCCGAACGCGGAATTGCCCTCGATGACCATCGTGGCCTCGGTGACGATCAGCCCGGCGCTGGCCCGCTGGGCATAGTATTCGACCATGAGATCGGTGGGAACATGGGCGGCATCGGCCCGGCAGCGGGTGAGCGGCGCCATGAGGATGCGGTTCGGCAGGCTCAGGGAGCCCAGTGAGACTGGAGTGAAGAGCGGAGTGTGGTGCATGGGTGAGTGAAGGCGCGTAACAAAGTGAGATGTGGGTTTTCAGCAAGCGGGGAGCGAATTCGATTTCTGATGGGCGCAAATCAGGATTTGAACGGGTAGAGGATCGATTTGAAGAGTTGTAGCGGCGGTCTGTGACCGCCGTCCAGGGGCGAACGGCGCTCACAGAGCGCCGCTACAGGAAGAAATTGCCCGATTCTGATTCGGAGCCCACGTCACCATTGCTTCGGATGCGGCGGATCCCAAAATCAGAAGCCACGCATGAAATTCGAACACTTCGCCCTCAACGTGCCCGATGCGCCCGCCCATGCCCAGTGGTATGTGCGGCACCTCGGTTTCACGATCGCCCGCCAGCGGACCGACGCGCCGTTCACCCATTTCCTCGCCGACGAAACAGGCCGCATCGTCGTCGAGCTCTATACCAATCCGAAGGCCGCGATTCCGGACTACGGCGCCGCCCACCCGCTCTGTTTCCATCTTGCCGTCGTCGCCGCGGACGCACGCACCGAGCGAGCGCGGCTCGAGCAGGCGGGTGCCACGCTGTTCCTCGAGGAACCCCAGCCCGACGGCACGCTGCTGATCATGATGCGCGACCCGTGGGGTGTCCCGCTCCAGCTCTGCCAGCGCACGACGCCGTTCCCGATGCCGTGAACGGCAGTCCGGGCTACGCCTTCAGGATGCCTTCCCAACCCGGGCGGTACGAGGGGCGCTTGATGAACGGGGCGGCTTCCCGCGCGTTCGTCGCGCGCTGGTTGATATAGTCCCACTCGATCTTCTTGCCCGTCCGATAGGCCACGTTGCCGAGGTGATTCGCCTCAGTGGTCCAGCCGGAGTACTGAAAATTCGAGCCGGGCACCGGACCGTTGCCCTTGGCGTAGTTGACCCACTCGACCCAATGGCCGGGTGAGCGCGGCAGCGTCTCGGGCGGCGCCTGGAAGTCCTTGAATTTCTCCTCGGGCAGCAGTTTCCCATTGCCGAGCAGGTTGCCCTTTTCGCCGATGAACACACACGAGCGTCCACCCCACGCGGGCACCCAACCCGGGGGTTTGCTGTTGCCCTGATGCCACACCAGCTTGAGCGCCGGCTGGGCGCCCACCGCGGCGAAATGATACGTCGCCATCAGGGTCGCGGGCGCGAGCTCCGGGTGCGGCACCGGGACGTTGGGGGAAACGGCCTCGATCGTCAGCGGGGCCAAAACCCGGCCGCCCTTCCCGTCGGGCCGCCAGAGATCCAGCACCGTGTAGGGCATGTCGTTGTCGTGGCTGCCCAGATCGCTCATGGTGCCATTGCCGAAATCCCACCACCGATACCACCGGGGGCCGGGAAAGTACGTCGCATGGAACGGCCGCACCGGCGCCGGACCGAGCCAGAGATCCCAGTTGATGTTCGCCGGGATCGCCATCTCCTCCTTGAATCGATCGACGATCTGAATGCCGTTATAAAACCCGTGGGGCTTGTCGAATCGCTCGGCGGACGCGGCGTCCTGCAGCCCCCAGGCGCGTTCCGCCCAGACGTGGACTTCTCGCACCGGGCCGATGACGCCGGTGGTGAGGATTTCCCTGATCGTGCGCCGCGCGGCCGAGGCATGACCCTGGTTGCCCATCTGCGTGGACAGCTTGGGGTACTTCGCCGCGGTCTCGCGGATGAGCCGGGTTTCCCAGATGTTGTAGGCGAGCGGCTTTTCGCAAAAAACGTGCTTGCCGTGTGTCAGCGCCAGGTAGGTGGCAAACGCGTGCGTGTGCTCGGCCGTGGACACCACGACGGCGTCGAAATCATTCGGGCGATCGAAGACGCGGCGCAGGTCGGTGAACTTCCGGGCCTGCGGGTAACGCTGCGAAGCGGAGTCGAGCGCGACCTGGTTCACGTCGCAGATCACGGAAACGTTTTCGTCCGGATGTGGCACCTCCGGCCCGCCGGTGGTCATGCTGGGACTCTTGCCGCCGCCTTTCTTGCCGCCCCCCACGCCACCGCGGCCCGGGACGATCGTGAGTTCGCCCAGGCTCGCGTTGCCGCGACCGCCGCAGGCGATGAACGCGATGTTCAACTTGTTGTTCAGATTCTGGCCGCGCAGAAACGCGGGCGCTCCGGTGATGACTCCCGCCGTCGCGAGGGCCCGGCCGACAAATTCGCGCCGGGTCATCGGCTGCGATGGCATCTTCTTCGTGGTCTTTTTCATGGGGTGCTCCTGATAGGAAACGGATATCGATCGAGAGGGATGGGCGTGGACGCCGCGATGAATTCACGCCGCGGCATCGTTTGCTTCATGGCCTCATCTCCTTGGTAACAGACTCGATCACTCTGACGTCTGGCGCGAAGTAGCGAGTTCATTATACCCGGAGGATGCGCGCGGGGGCGCATCTCCCGATTGTCGGTCCCGAAGGCATGGAATTGTAGCGGCGGTCTATGACCGCCGAAGAATTGAATAACGATTAGTCAGACGCGGACGGCGGTCATAGACCGCCGCTACAGGGTGCGACCGTCAATCGAGGGATGCACCCCGCGGACCCGGCGGGGACGATTTCCCCCTTTCGTCCCACGGGCGAATCTGGGACCCTCTGAGTTTACCGCATCGCCGTGCCCGCCGCTGCGTCCTGCGTTCATAATGGAACCACCTCCACCGCGCCCGTCCGTCCCGTCAGCCACCGATGACTGGTGGTGGATTTTCGATCCGCGTTACAGCCTGCGCGCCCGCGCGAGCCTGATCTTCGGCGGCGGCGCGATCGTGTTCACGGTGCTGTTGAGCTGGATCTCCGGAACGATTCTCCGCCAGCACCTGGAGCGTCAATTGGGCGCCTCGTTCGAGACGCTCGCCTACCAGGTCAGCGACAAGATCGACCGCGCCATCTACGAACGCTACCGCGAACTCCAGTTCACCGCCAGCCTCGCGCCTTTCCGCACGGCCGCGGTTCCGGCGGCCGAACGCCGCCAGGTGCTCGAAACCCTGCAGGGCGCGTCGCCGGAATTCGCGTGGCTCGGGCTGGCCGACGCCGACGGCCGCATCGTCGCCGCCACCCACGGCTTGCAGGAAGGTGGCAGTGTTGCCGACCGGCCCTGGTTCCGCGGGGCCCGCGAACGGCCCTACGCCGGCAACCTGCATGAAATGCCCGAGCTCGCGCGCACCGCTCCGGGCTCCGACGGCGAACCGCCGCGCTACCTCGATCTCGCCGTTCCCGTCACCTCCAACATCGGGCAGTTCCTCGGCGTCCTCGGCGCCCATGTCGGCTGGACCTGGGCCCGCGACGTGCAGCTCTCCGTGGTGCCCGAGGCGGCCCGGCGCGAACACCTGGGCGTGACGATCTATTCCCCGGCCAAGGACGTCCTGCTCGACTCCGGCGGCTCCGGCTGGTCGCAGCCGCCGGACGCCCCGCCGATTCCCGACGCGCGCCGTTTTCGCGGCATGCTGGTGGAAACCGCGGCGGGCGGCACCACCTACGTCACCGGTTATGTGCGCAGCCGCGGCTTCAAGGAATATCGCGGGCTCGGCTGGCTCGTCACGGTCCGCCAGCCGGCGGAACTCGCCTTCGCCCCGGTGCAGGAATTGCGGCGCGCGATTGCCCGCTGGGGCTTTGTCTTCGTCTGCGCCTTCGGCGTCACGAGCTGGCTCTTCGCCGGCCGAATCGCGCGCAATCTGCACCGGGTCACCGCCGCCTCCGAGCGCATCCGCACCGGCGACATCCTCTCGGTCATGCCGCGACCCCGCAACGAGAGCGAATATGCCCGGATGTGCACCGCCCTCGGCAACATGGTCGATGACCTCCGCCGCCAGCAGGAAAGTCTGGCGGCCGAGAACAACGCCCTGAAGGCCCGCGAAAGCGCGGCCGCGGGTCCGCCGGAGCCTCCGCCCTCGCCGCCCAAACGGCCGGCGGGGTTCAATCCGTGGTAAGTCGCAGCGGACCATGGTGGGCGGGCACGTC
>JBIJCX010000201.1:0-14769 GCA_044344465.1 Opitutaceae bacterium | reverse complement strand
CCGTGGCCCATCGCTTCCAGCTGCGCCCGGAGCACGAGACGGTTGGTCTCGTTGTCGTCGACGATCAGGATTTTTGCGGGCGCGGGCATGCGGGGACGGCGGTGGTGCGTCAGCTACGCGCGAATCTCCGCGGCGTTCAATCTCATCCTTGGCCGCCGCCGCCGACCCGCGCGAGGACGACGCTGAAACGCGAGCCGGCGCCGCGTTCGCTTTCGACCGCGATGCGGCCGCCGTGCAGATCCACCCACTGCTTGACCAGGGCCAGGCCGAGTCCGGTGCCATCGTAGCGCCGGGCCAGCCGGCCATCGAGCTGCACGAAGGGCTGGAACAGCTTCGCGATGTTTTCGACCTCGATGCCGATGCCGCGATCCCACACCTCGAAACGGACCTCCAGCAGCGTGGCCGTCACGCGCAGGCCGAACTCGCCGCCCTCGGCGGTGAACTTGGCGGCGTTGCCCAGCAGTCGGCCGAGCACTTCGGTCATCCGGCGCAGATCAACCGAAACCTGGGCGCCGGGCGCGTCGTTGGTGAACGAAATCCGCTGGCCCCGGCTCTTCGCCGCCGCGCGGGCCCGCTCGAACGCGGGGCCGCAGAACCCCTCGATCGGGCAGGTTTCCCTTTTCAACTCGATCTGTCCCGCGCCCATTTTCGCGAGGTCGATGATGTCGTTGATCAGCTTCAGGAGGTTGCTGCCGCTGGTGTGGACGATTTTGACGTCCCGCAGTTGTTGCTCGTTCAACGTCCCGTGCACCTGTTCGGCGAGGATCTCCGACATGCCGAGGATGCCGGTGAGGGGCGTGCGCAGCTCGTGGCTGACGCTCGCCAGGAAGGCGTCCTTGGCCCGCGCCGCCTCCGCGACCTGGGCGCTCTTGGCCTTGAGCCGGGCGGTCAGGTGGTGGAGGTCCTCCGCCACGACCTGCTGCAGTTGCAGCAATTGCAGGAGATCGAGCGTGGGGTCGTGGGCCGGAAAATCGTCGAGCGTGAGACCCCGCGTCTGCAGTTCCCCGGTGTCCGCCAGCCAGGGCGTGCCGAGGAAGAACATTTTTTCGTCCAGCACCATGAACTGCCCGCGCAGCACCACGCCCGTGGTGTATTCGCGGATCGTGTACAACCGGCCGGCGGCCGCCGCGAGCCGCTCCCAGGCAAACGGTTCCTCGGGCCGTTTCGGCGCGAACGCATCCGCAAAGGCGACGCCCGGCCGCACCGTCGCGGAAAGTTTGCCCACGGATCGCCCGACGTCGGCGATCCGGCCGTCCCGGCGGAAGCTGACGTGAAAGGGAAAGACCGCGTCAAACTGGGCCGTGGAGAACGGGATGGTGCTGGAATCGATGGGGTTCACCATTGCACCAGGAAGATGTCGTGATCCGATCCGTTCGCCTTTGCCGCCTCGAGGGTCACCCGCACGGGGGTGTCGAACATCTGGCCGAGCCCGCTCAACAGGCCCTGCACGAAGGGGGTCAGGCCCGGCCGGTGCGACAGATAGTGCAGCCGCAACGAACGCTCCTCGCTGTCAGTGACCTCGAAGCGCGGCGGCGCCAGCTTCGAGTACAGGAGCGCCACGCGATCGTGGAAATGCGGCAGGTTGACCAGAAAATCGCGCAGCGTCCGGCCGCCGGCGGCCATCATCGGGCCATAGCCTTTCCGCGCCGTGTTCAGTACCCAATGCTCGCCGAACGCGTGCAGGATCTGCCCGACCGGCGTGCCCGTCACCGCGCTCGCGGCGCCGACGAGCTGGTACGTAATCTCGTCCGGGTAGCCCTCGTTGCTGATGAAGGTTTCCTCCGTGACGCCGGCGCGGCGCTTGATTTCGAGCCAGGTGGCCTCCCCGTGGGCGCGGACCACCATTTCTTCCATGGCTTTATTGACCATTCCGTACATGGGCGGATGCGTTCAGGGAGGGAGCGGGGACGGGTTCTGGCTGGCCGCCGCGCCGGCCGTCAGGGCGCGATGAAGCTCGCGGCGATCGATGGGTTTTTCAACGAAATCGTCAAAGCCGGCGGCCTCGCAACGCGTCCAGATTTCGGCCCGGCCATGGGCTGAGAACGCGACCAGGCGGCACCCGCGCGAAGCCTCGGTCCCGCGCCATGACCGGACGGTGCGCGCGACCTCGAGTCCGTCGAGGTCCGGCATTTCCAGATCGATGAGCGCGACGTCGAAGTTTTCCTGCTGCAACGCCTGAATCGCGTCGCGCCCGGAACCGAGGATTTCCACGCGACCGAAGCGCGACTCGAGCAGCCCGCGCAGAACCTCGCGGTTGGCGGCGTTGTCGTCCACTGCCAGGACCCGGAGACGCGCCGCCGGCGCGGGCGCGGCGGCCACCGCCGGAGCGGGCGCTGGTGGCACGGCGCCGCGCGTCACGAGGGAAAAGAAAAACTCCGCGCCCTCGCCGGGCGCACTGCGCAAGGCCAGTTCGCCGCCGAAGAGGGCGACGAGCCGCCGGCTGATGGCGAGTCCGAGGCCCGAGCCGGGCTGGGCCTGGGCGGGCGCAGGTGCGAGCTGCACATAGGGTTGAAACAATCGCGCCTGGGCCTCCGCCGGAATGCCCGGGCCGGAGTCGATCACGGCGAACCGCAGCTCAATCTCGGGGCCGGGCCGCGGGATCCGATCGATCCGCAGGGTGACGCCGCCCCGGGCCGTGAACTTGAGCGCATTGCCGATGAGATTGATCAAGACCTGCTGCAGGCGGGGACCATCCGTCTCGAGCCACAGGGGCAGGGCCGGCGCCACCGCGAATTCGAGGCGCAATCCCTGCTGCTCCGCCCGCAACGAAAACAGCGCGCGCAGATCGGCGCAGAGCGCGCCGAGTTCGACCGGCGCCGGGCGCAGTTCGAGTTTGCCGGCCTCCGCGCGGGAAAGATCGAGCAGGTCGTTGACGACGCCGAGCAGGCGGGTGCTCGCGTCGCGGATGGTCCGGGCCCGGGCGGCGGCGCGGGGATCGGAGGGATTCGCCGCCACCACCTCTGCGAGGCCGCTGATCGCATTCAACGGCGTGCGAATCTCATGGCTGGTCATCGCCAGAAAATCGGTCTTCGACCGGTTGGCCGCCTCCGCCTGGCGACGGGCGGCCTCCGCGTCGCGGGTGCGTTCGGCGACCCGGTGATCAAGTTCCGCGTTGTGCCGGCGCAGTTCCGCATGCGTTTCGTTCAGGCGGATCGCCAGGCGGTTGAAGGTCGCGTAGACCTCGTTCACCTCGTGCGGGCTCTCGCCCGGCAGGATCGGCACCGGCGCGACCGTTTCCGACTGCAGCTGGTAGGTCGTGTGCCGGGAGAACTTTTCCAAGGGGGCCGACAACCGCCGGTGCGCGGCGCGGGCCACGAACGCCGCGCTGCCGATGATGCCGATGAGCATGGCGAACATGAGGGCGTAGGCCGTCTTCATGCCCTCGAGTGCGTTGAGCACCGGCCACTGGGCGATGACCATGATGCCCACGGTGCGGCATCTTTCGGCGCGGTTGCTCACCCGGCTCCGGGTGCCATCGGGGTCGATGCGATCGAAGGCGAAGGGGGTCAGGCCGCCGCCCGATTTCAGCGCGGGCGCGAGCGGCGTATCCTGCACCCGTTGCAACGAGCTCAATCCGGTCTGTTCGTCGGCGTAGATCACCCGGCCGGCGGAATCCGCCAGCACGAGTTGGATTTGTTCTTGCGCACTTGTCGCGGACGCCAACCGCGCCAGGCTGTCCACCCGGACGGACGCCTCGACGATCCCCATGAAACCGCCGGCGCGATCGAACATGGGCACGCTCATCGCGACGAGGATATCCCGGCCAAAGCCCCGGCCGCGGAAGACGCCGGACACGAACGGCCGGCGGGAGTCGCGCGCCGTGCGGAAGTACTCCCGATCGGCCACGCTCGATCCCTGCAGCCGGGCCAGCTGATCCGCGGGGGCAACCTGCACGATCTGGCCGAGGGCGTCGGTGACGAGCATGGTGAGGAACCGCGGATGGGCGCGCTTGGTTTCCTCGAGCAACACCGGCGCCCCGGCGCCCGATTGCTCCAGCACGCGCGCCAGGCCCACAAGGGCGGACTGGTGCAGCTCGAAGAAAAGATCGATCTGTCGCACGGCATCGCGCGTGGCGTAAAACGCGCGCTCCCGCGCCTCGGACTCCGCCGCCTGGCGGGACAAGAGCGAAAATCCGAGGGCGACGAAGGTGAGCGGCACCAGGCTGAGCACGAAGACATAGTTGAAAATCACCTCGCGCACGGTGCTCTTCTCCGCGCGGGCCCCGGTCAGTCTCGCGCCCAGGGTGGTGTAGCGGAGAACGAAATACCCGACCGCGACGGCGGCCATTCCGGTGGCGGCATGCGTCGCGAGCACGACCCAGGCGAGGTCGTGGGGCAGGTCACCCACGCCCACATGCCACCAGCGTCCCAGCGGCACGCCGGCCACCAGCCAGAACACGCCGTCGACCAGGATCGCATTGCGCCGGAAATAGCGGACGCCCACCACCAGCCAGGCGGCCTCGGTGCCCGCGAGAAAAAGGGCGAAAGGGTGATGGAGCGCGAAGACACTGGGCAGCATGGACAGCATCGCGGTCAGCACCGCCCAAAGCGGCGGCCGCGACAGCACGAACGGCATGATGACAAACGCCCCGAGAAATATCCGCGCGCCGTCGATGACCTCCAAATCGAGCCCATTCAAGCCCGCCGCCAGGGCGATGGCGGCAGCGAGGATCGACGCGCCGGCGGGCGATAGTCTCGGGGTGGAAAGCGGCACGATGGTTCTGCGCTTACGCCGCGGGGCGCACTCCCGCGGCGACCGCCTGGGGCGGTGGAAACTGGACAAAGAATGTTGCCCCGGCCCCGGGCGCGCTTTCGGCCCAGATGCGACCCCCGCAGACGCGGACGAGACGCGCGACAAACGAAAGCCCGAGGCCCAGCCCGTCGATCGCCGCGGCCGTCGACAGGCGGGAAAATTCCCAAAACAGCTTGTCCCCCTCGCGCGGATCGAAGCCGATCCCATTGTCCCGGACAAAGAGCACCGGCCCGGATTCCCCATCCTGTGCGCCGATCTCGATGCGGGGGTCCGGCCGCGCCGCGGAGTACTTCACCGCATTGGCCATGAGGTTGTAGAAAACCCGCTCCAGGACCACGGCGCTGGCCCCGACGGGCGGAAGCGGACCGATCACGAATGAGACGTTGGGATTGCCGGCCAGGCTGCGGTGATGGCCCGCCAGTCGCTGGACGATCGGCGTGGGATCCAACGCCGCCACCGGTGACGATGCGCCGCCGGCGTGTTCCTCGCGGGCGAGCTGGAGAATATTGTGGATCAGCTCATCCATCATCGTCGCCGCCGCAAACGCCTGGCTGACCAGCGGCGCCGCCTCGGCGTTGATGGGCACGATGCCTTCCTGCACCAGGCCCAGGTAGCCTTTGACGGCCGTGAGCGGCGAACGAAGGTCATGTGACACGAAGCTGGCATATGACATCAGCAGCGTGTTTGCCTCCTCCAGTTGGCGGGTGCGAGCCCTAACCATCTCCTCCAGGGCGGAATTCATTTCCCGCAGGGCCGCGCGCGCCCGCACCTCGGCCGTCACATCGTCAAAGATCAAAAGCGCGATCTGGCCGTCACCGGCCGGCACCGCGGCCACCCGCAACTGCAGTATCCGTTCCATGGCGACCGTATCGAACCTCACCTCATCCGGTTCGGGCGCGCCTCCGCCGAGCACCCGGTCAATCGCCGTTTGCACCGCGGCGGCCCCGGCGGCCCCGAAACCGCCGGGGCGTGAGCCGTCGGTCAGGCAGTCGCCGGGGCTGACGTTGAGCAACCCTTTCGCCGGAGGATTGGCCGCCAGCACGCGCGCGCTGGCATCGGTCAGGACGATCGCCATCGGGGCAAGTTCGTAGAGCCGCTGAAAGCGGGCGCGCTGTTCGGCCATGATCCGGAAGCGGTTGAGCAACGCGATGGTCCGGACGCGCGCCCTCAGTTCCGCCCGCCGGCAGGGTTTGGTCACAAACTCATCGGCCCCCGCCTGCAGGCCTTCCAGCCGTGAGGCATCATCGTCCAGCGCCGTGATCAGGATGATCGGGATGCGGCCGATGACCGGATCGGCGCGAATCAGGCGGCAGACGGAAAACCCGTCGAGATCGGGCATCATCACATCAAGAAGGATCAGATCCGGCTGCAGGGCGCGCGCCCGCGCGCAGGTCTCGGCGCCACGCGAAGTAAAGTGAATCTCATAACCGTCCCCGCCCAGGAAGGCCTCCAGGGTGAGGCGGTTCAGTTCCTCGTCATCGACGATGAGAATCTTCGGGGTCATGCGCATGTTGCCACCGTCGCCCAAGAGGCGAATGCGGATTCCCGGGTCGGTGACATCACCCGTCTGGAAACGTGAACGGCGGCGGTGCCCGCCCGGGCATCGGGAAGCGATCGGACGCGGTGGCGGGTGGGAGGCGATACGGAAGGACCCATGGTGCTACTTGTACGACCGATCGGCGCACGAGGTAAGCGCGACGCGGCGAATTTCGTTGAAACTGGCCGCTGCATCCCGCCGCCGCCCTGACGCGGAGGCGCCACGCTCCGCGGCGATGCGCCTTTCCCATTGGTTCAGCGATGAGGGCCGCGCGGCGCGGCCAAGCCCGGCTTCGCCCACTCCTTGGCCGGCCCGCCGTCCGGGTAACCCTCCGCCTATTTGGGCGCCTGATGCCGCACCGTCAGGTGGGCCAGGTAGATGTTGGTCGGATTGTTTCCCGTTCCCTTGGGCTGCGGGTATTCGTGCGAAGAATAGTAGGCCAGCAGCACGGATTCGCCCGGACCGTCCTCAAAACTCTGGTACGCGCAATCGCCGCCGCTCGGGAGGATGACGTGGTTGTCCACCCCGTCCGGCATCACGGTGGAAACGCGGCAGGCGTAATGAGACTGCGGCGACGCATGACGGCCGGCCACCAGCACGCCGCCCTTTCTTGTCGTGTGCAGGGCGGGTCCGCCGAATGTCATCGTGCCGGTGGTGAGGGCGCGAAACGGCCCCAACGGCAGCGGTCCCACCGCGACGATCCCGTCGTTCCGGGAATTGCGGATGGCCGCGAGGAAGGTGCCGTCTCCCGCCCAGCCGACATCGGCTTCGTGGCCGGTGCCCCGCCCCACCGCGAGCGCCTGGATCGGGCCCTCACCGTACGCGTGCAGCGCCTTGAATTTCACCCCGTCCTCGGATCGATAAAGGATCAGGCCGAACTTGCCCGGGCTTCCTTTCGCCGGGATGCCGCAACGCCCGAGACTGTAAAACGCCCCATCCGGTCCGCGGCGGATCCGGAACAGCCAGCGCCGCGTCGAGGTGAAGACGAGTTTGCTGCCCGGCGGTGGCTGAACAATCTCCGTGTCGAGTTCGCGCGGGGTGGTCCAGGTCAACCCGTCGGCGGACTGCGAGTAGAAATCCTCCCTGGAGTGATAGACTACCTGCACCTTGCCGCGGTTGTCGAAGACCAGCGGGTCGCGGGCGTCATGTTCATGCGTAAACTCGGCGACCTTGCTCCATGACTTCAGATCGCCGGCCGGCGCCCGGATGACGAAGATTTTTGCCGATCCAGCCGGACCCATCGCATGAGACTCGGCGTGCCGAAACGTGACGTAGTAGTAGTCGCCGACCCGGGCGATGCCGGGAAACGCATTGTGCCGGCCATCCGACCAGATCGTGCTGATATAGAATTTGTCGACCGTGGCCCGGGGCCAGGCGCGGGTGCCGGTTTGATCGGGGGCGGTGGCCGCAAGCAGCGACGGCGATCGCTGCAGCAGTCCGAGGGCGAGTGCACCGGCGGCACCGCCCTGCGTCAAAAACGCGCGGCGGCTGAGGGGGAGGGAGGGAGGAGGTTTCATGGAGTATTTTCGATCGACCTTTTTTCTGCGGGGCCTGCCGTGGATGAGTGTAGGAGCCTCATTCCAATTCGCGTTCAAGATGAGACGATTTTTGTAGGGGCGTCGCTTGACGACGCCCTCGGGCGCCGACGAGCGGCGCCCCTACGAGGCGAATCCTTCGGCACTCGGTAAAGCTCATCTTGAACGCAACTTGGAATCAATACGTGCCCCGGAGACCGATCGCGATGCCGACGCCATACTCCGCCAGGCGATTGACCTTGGCGTACTCGGGGGTTTGCGCGCCGTAGTTCAGCAAGGTTTGGGGAACATTGGCGATATTGGTGACACTGGCGGCCAGGGACAGCCGCTTGGTGAACTGGTAGGAGGCCTCCAGGTCCAGCCGCGAGCGGGCCTTGAAATAGGCCACGACGTCGGCGCCGACGGCTGGCCTGGCGCCGCGCATTTCCAGACCGCGGTAGTTGCAGCGCGCCATCATCGTGATCTGCTTTCGGCTGAACGTGACGCCCCAGTTTCCGCTGTTGGTGATAAACCCGACGAAATCCGCCTGGCGGTCTCCGCCCAGCCAAAGCTTGGTCGCATTGGCGAAAACCGTGAAGTAGCTGCCCCACTTGCCCAGTTGGCGGAGCGACTGCCGGAGGTTGACCTCGGCGCCGGTCACCCGCGCGTTGCCGGAATTGAACTTCGTCGACAGGTTCCAGTTCACATATTGCGGCTCAAGTCCCAACAACTCCAAATCCGCCGCGGTGGCGACCCGGACCGCATTGCCAAAGAAGTCGGAGATTTCCTTGCGAAAGCCCCCGACGCTGTAGATGCCGCCCTGGTCCGTATAGTATTCGAGCGAGACGTCGTAGTTGTCGGCGGACCAGGGCCGCAGGGCGGGGTTGCGCAGGGTGATGGTTCCGCGGACGATCGCGGAATTATTGAGGTCCGACTCATTCAGATCGTTTTCGTTGAAGGTCGCATTGGGCAGGATGTCGCTGTAGTTCGGCCGCCCGTAGGTTTTGGCATAGGCGGCCCGGGCCAGGAAATTTTCGCGGATGTTGTAGGTGAGATGCAGGCTCGGATAGTAGTCGTCGTAGGAGCGGCTGGCCTCGTAACCGCGTTCGCGGCGGGTCAGGCGCAACTCTTCCATCGAGCCGGCGGCACCCGCTTCCGGCCGGCGGATGCGGGCGCCCGCGGCTGTGTGCGCGAACGTGCCGTTCGCGTTGCGGACGAAGACGGCGTTCGGATCGAAGAACGATCCCTGGCCGCGATCGTCCGTCTTCTCGTACCGCACACCGGTCAGCAGATTCAAGCGGTTGTGGAAGAAACGAGCCTCCGCCTGTACATAGAGCGCGGACGCCGTCTCCTCGATGTTTTCGGAGCCGGTGATGCGGGCGCTCTCCGCGGCGACCATCTGGGCGGCGGTCTGCGAGAACAGGGCCGGGGTCGACTTCCACGCGTTCCAGGCGCGGTCGACGGAAATCCAGGGCACCCGCTTGAACCCGAAGGCGGCGTCCTGGTTCACGTACACCTGCATGAGATACGGCGCCGCCGGATCGATCGTGGCCGGATTGCCGTCGGGTCCGTTGGAGGTGTAGCTGAGATTGCCCCGCCGCGAATCCACGTTCACGACCGAGCGGCTGCCGCCCACCTGCAGGGCGGTGGGAAAGGGAAACACATTGAACCGGCGCCGCAGATTCAGATTCGCGGACCTGGAGAGCGTGCGAATGCCATAATTCGTCACCGTCGCCCCGGTGACCCGGTAGTTTGCGATGTCATAGGGGTCGACCGGTTGGTTGCTGTTGTCGAACACCTTCACTTCGCCGGGCGCTTCGGCCCGCAGGTTCAACAGCGACACTCGCACCGTCGGAATCAGCCCGGCCTGCAAATTGCCAAAGCCAACGGAACCGGGCAGTTCGCGGGACGAGACCGAGGCGCTGAGCCCGGCATCGATCTTCCACCGGCCGTCGTCGAAACGATAATCCAGTTTCACGGCATCGGTGTCGATCCGCTTGCTCTGGTCATTGACCTGTTGCGTGACCGAGCCGCGCCCGGTCGCGCCGATGACGAAATTGTCGCCGTAGCTCAAGGGCACGCCGTTCGCCGGCGTCGGCGTGCCATTGGTGCCGATGAGCATGTTCCAGTTGAGATTTCCGCCAATCGTCGTGACCCGATTGTGCTGGGCGCCCAGGGAGAGGACCGAGTGAGGCGCGACCCGCCAGTCGGCCTTGAAGCTGAAGGCGGTCCGCGTCTGGCTCAAGGGTCCGTCCTGGAGTGTATATTGCTGCAGGAAGGGTTTGCTCAACGAGGCGCCGGTGGCGGTGCCGGCGGCGTTATAGGTGCTCGTCCCAATATGCTGTTCGTTGAACTTGTTGTTTTGGCTGCCCGTGAGCACGACGCCGAAGTTCTTTCCGAACGGCTGGATATAGGTGAAGTCAAAGCCCGGGAGAATCTTCCGGGTCGTATGATCGCCGGTGGAATGCGGGGTCTTCCTGAAGGTGAGGTTTTCGCTGTTGCCCACCAGATTCAGGCTGTACTTCAGTTCGGCGTCGGCGCGTTCAAAGGCGCTCTTGCTCACCATGTTGATCGAACCGCCCAGGGAATCCGCCGGAGTCGACGGCGTGGGGACCTTCGTGACTTCGATCCGCGACATCGTGCTGAGCGCCAGGCCGCTCATGTTGAACGTGCGCCGGGGATCCGTGTCGGTCCCGGGGTTGGCCATGGGCGCTCCGTCGGAGGTGAACACCGTCTTGTCGCCCGGGATTCCCCGCACGAGGATCGAGAACACCTGATCCTGGTCGGTTTCGGTCGTGAGGCCCGGGATGAACTTCAGGAATTCACCCACGTCGCTGCCCATCACGTTGCCCAGGGCATCGGTCGCCAGCACGTTCTTGATGTTGGGCGCGAAGCGCTGCTCGTTGATCGCAATCGCCTGGTTGTCGGCTTCGCGATCCGAGGGAACGACAAAAGGGTCGAGTTTGACGACCTCGGGATTTTCGCCGTAGCGGGCCTTGCTGGTCAGTTCGACGTTTTGCTCGATGGATCCGCCCGGCGGCATCGTCAGTAGAATCTCCCGGAGATCCATGTCCGTATAGAATGCCTCGAGTACGACCGGCCCGCTGGGGACATTGATGAGGCGGTAGGTGCCCGATTCATCCGTCAGGGTCATGAGGTTCGTCCCCTTGATCGATACCCGCGCGTGGTTGAGGTACTTTCCCGTCACGACATTTTGCACCCGGCCGGCGACGCTTCCGGCCCGTTGGGCGGCGCCGACGATCTGGTTGTCGGCCGCATGGGCATGGTCCATTGGGGCCGGGAGCAGCGCGAGCCAACCGATCGACAAGGCAAGGATGGGATGGGACTTCATGGCAATGTTCAGAGTGGGAATTCGGACGCAACGCGCCGGGGAGGGGATGAGTTCACAGGGACGGGATCATCGGTCGGGATCGAAGTGCGGGACCGAAGCGCCGGCAATGGCAACCTCTGTCCACGTTGACCTCGTGGCCAAGTTAGCCGTTCGACGGCCATGACGGGCAAAGGGTGTTGGTTCCGATCGGGCGGCAAGCGGTGCGCCAATCTTGCCTTCGGGGATCAAGACCGTTTGATGCCGCAACGTTGCGCCGTCACTTCCCACTCCTCGCGTCTGGGTTCCCGTTGCTCCTCGTGATGCTGGTATTGCTCACGGTGCCGCAGGCCCTGGCCGCGCCAGGAGACCAGCCGCCTTCGGGCAAGGCCAAGGCCGGCGTCATGCGGGTGGCCGCGGTCAGTTCGATGTGCCTGCCCGGCCAAACCGCGGCGAACCTCGAGCGCCATGCCCTCTGGACCGAGCGCGCGGTTGCCCAGGGCGCGCGGTTTGTGGCATTTCCGGAATGTTCGATCACCGGCTACGATTTTTCGCCGGAAATCGGAGTTTCGGTGACGGGAAAAGAGGTGCAGGCGATCGTGGAGTTGGCCGGAAAACACGGCATCTACATTGCCGCGGGGCTGGTGGAGAAGCGCGATGGCCGGCGCTTCAACACGCAAGTCCTGGCCGGTCCTGGCGGCGTGCTGGCCGTCGTGCGCAAGATCAATCTGACGCGCGGAGAACGGCGGGTCTTTACCCCGGGGGTGGAGTTTCCGGTGATTGACCTCGACGGGGTCAAGGTGGGCATCGCGATCTGTGCCGACGCCACGCAGTTCGAGACCGTGCACGTCCTGGCGTTGCGGGGCGCACAGATGATCTTCGTCCCGCATGCCACGTATCTCCAAGGCACGCCGCAGAGCTGGTTCGAATGGCGCACCGGCCGGTGGGAGTGGTTCGCGAAGGATTGCGGTGTGTATCTTGTCGGATGCAACAACGCCGGGCGCTTTGAGGCGCCGCGTGAAGACGAGATCAACCTGCGATTTGCCTCCGGGGCCCTGGTCATCGATCCCAACGGCAAGGTGGTCCGGCGTTCCGCGCCCGTCACCAACATCGAGACCATGATCCTGACGGATATCTCCACGGCCGGCCTCGAGGAGAAACGCGCGGATCTGCCGGCCTTCGCCAATTTCAACCGGGAACGCTTTTACGGCGAACTCGTGAAGGATTCGCCGGAGGCGACCAAACCCGGTGGACTGCGCTGAACCGCGCTCTACCTCCCGGCCGCCACCCACGCCCACGGCATCGCCGTATACGTGATCCGTTCGTAGGCATTCTTCGTCCCGCACTCGAACAGCAGGCCTGCCGTTCCGTCCGGCAACACCGTCAAACACGAATACGCCGCCGGTCCGGCGTGAACCACCCGACCGGCCGACCACGTCTTTCCCTCATCGTCGCTGAATCTGATCGTGAGTCGTTCGCGCCGGTGGCTTGCCGGGTTGGAGAAAAGCAGCCGGGTTTTTCCGTCGGCGCTTGGTGCATACCGAACGATGCTGGCCTGGCATCCCGGATCAGGCAACGCGAGGTCCTCGCCGGTCTCATCCCACGTCAGACCGCCGTCCCGACTGATCGCAGACCTGCGATGGCGACTCCCGTTTACGGGGCGCATGTTCAGGAGCAGAGCGCCGCCTTTGAGTTCGACGACCTGGGCCTCGCCGCAGCCTTCCGCCGTCGTGCCGCCCGGTTTCCATGTCGCGCCGCCGTCGTCGCTGTAGAAAACATGGGATACTTCGGTTTGCTTTCCCCGGGGAGAGTGATCGCACGGAATCACCATCCGGCCGCTCTTGGTCTGGATGCCAACGCCCGGACCGGTGGCAAACCACGTCCAGCTCGGGTCCTTGACCTGCGCGGTAATCTCGACCGGCTGGCTCCAGGTTATGCCGTCGTCGGTACTCTTCGTGATCCAGGTCTCGCGGGTGCCCGTGCTGGTGCCGGCGACGATTTCGCGCTGCCGGTCGCCGCCGAGATTGCGCGTGAGCGGCAGCCAGATCGTTCCGGTGTTGCGATCGACCACGGGGCAGGGGTTGCCGACGGTGTTGGGGCCGTCGTCCCAGACGACCTGCAGCGCACCCCAGGTCCTGCCGTTGTCGGTGCTCCGGCGCAGGACGAGGTCGATGTCGCCAGTATCGGAGCGTCCGTTCTTTCGACCTTCGCAAAACGCCAGCAGGGTTCCCCGCGCCGAGACGACGACCGCGGGGATGCGAAAGGTGTGATAGCCGTCGGCGCCGGCGACGAAGACGTCGGTGCGGCGGGGGTCTTCAGCGCGGGCGACCGCCGCGGCGAGTGCCAGCGCGTGGAGCAGGATGGAAAATTTGCGCATGGTGCGTATCCGTAATTCCTATCCGAAGCGCCACATCGGCGGAACCTCTTCAGAATATGTAATCACTGAGTAGTAGCAGCCACATGCCGCCTTCTCCTTCGCGTTTATCTTCGGGATTATTTTCGGATTGTTCTGCCAGAACGCCGCCGTGGTCGGCCGGGCCTCGTCGTTCGCGCTTGCGTGGACACGATAGACCAGGACCTGTTGCCGGCCCTGCGGCGGCAGCAACTTGCAGTTGTCGGCCCACGGCTGGATCTCCGGCCGCAGGCCCAAGCCGGACGCGAGCAAGTCAGCGACCACCCTGCGATTCGAGGCGGCAAAACCATGGTCGGGGTCGATATCCCAGCAGTACAAGGGATCCCGGGCGTTGCGGTAATACGAGGTGTTTAGATCGCCCGTGAACAGGCGCAGAACTCCGTCCGCACAAATGTAGGCCGTCCGCGGTGTGGTCGTCGCCGGCTGATCGACGATGGTCAGTTTTGGGGCGGCGCCGAACGGATCCGCTGTTCGTGCCCACACGGTCCCGGCCTTTCCGCGCAAACGCGCCCCAATGATCCAATCTCCGCGCCAGCGCGCCGTGAAGCCTTCCATCAACGAAACGTCCGCGCTCGAACCGAGCAGCGGTCCCGTCTGACTCCACTCGTAGCGCCCAAGCTTGGGATTATAGCGGTACTTGCAGCAGGCAATCCGCCCGCCGTCAAAGTGATGGGCACCGATCCATTCGGTACAGTCGCCATTGAACGGCACGGGGGTCACAAAACCCGCATTCATGCTGCGGACCGGAGCGCTGCAAAACGCCTCGCCACTTTCAAAGCCCTGCTGTCGCAGGATGGTGACGGGCTGGATGATCTCGATATCATCTTCGCTGGAATTCAGCCGGAACTGCGTCCACTCGACACATTGGAGCTGCAGGGTCGGGTTGTTCAGCGCCGGATGGTTGCGCACCCAGTCGGACGGCGGATCGCTGGGCAGGGTCGGATGCTCGATCCGATTTGTCGCCTGAATCCAGTGCACGGCCTTCCGGCGCCACGTGGCGGCGAAGACATTGGCGTGGGCCGCCGGCTTGCCCCCGATCCTGGCCCCACGGGGGACGCCGAAGATCACGGGATGGGAGTGCTGCATCGAGCAGGGCGTGCTGCCGTCCCCGACCGCATCCCACCCATCCTGGGTGCGCTTGAAGAGTCCCTCGCGCATCACCGGCCCGTCCGGGGAGTCTTTGCGGAGCTGATACACCATGCTCCAATCGTCATCGATGCCGCGA
>JBIJCX010000538.1:0-4372 GCA_044344465.1 Opitutaceae bacterium | reverse complement strand
CTCGTGGCGGACGTGGCGCGAATCGAGACGCTGGCGCAGATCGGGCTTGTTTTCCTGATGTTTGCCATCGGGCTTCAGCTCAGCCTGCGCAAACTGCGCCGGCTCGGACTGTCGCTGATGTTCGCGACCTTTGCCTCGGCAATCGTGGTGTATCATCTCTCGCGGCTGTTTGCCGTTGCCTGCGGCTGGGGCGCGCGCGAGGGGCTTTTCCTCGCCGGCATGCTCATGGTTTCATCGTCGGCGATCATCAGCAAGATCCTGCAGGAGACGGGGACGAACCATGAACGCACGGGGCAGCTCGCGATGGGGGTCGCGGTGATCGAGGATGTTGTCGCCGTGGTCATGCTGACCGTGCTCAATTCGATAATTCAGATTGGCCGGGGTGGCGGTGCGCGGGTGCCCGAGACGCTGCTGATGCTGAGTGCGTTCGTGGTCGTGGCCGGCATCGCGGGGCTGCTGCTGGTGCCGTGGATCCTCAAACGGATGAGCATCTCCGCGAACGAGGAACTGCAGACGCTCGGTATCGCGGGACTGATGTTCGGACTGGCGGTGCTGGCGCAAAGCGCGGGGTATTCGCTGGCGCTGGGGGCGTTCCTCCTGGGCACGATTGTGGCGGAGACGCCCCACCGGCACCAGGTCGAGCGAACATTTGAGGGGATGCGCGATGTCTTCAGCGCGGTGTTTTTTGTCGCCATCGGTATGCAGATCGACGCGCGGGATTTGTGGCGCGGCGGGGGGCTGATCGTGGCAGTGACGGCCTTCACGCTGGTGGCGCGTCCGCTGGCGGTCACGTTTGGGCTGACGTTGACGGGCACGCCACTCAAAGACGGGCTGCGCACGGGTCTGACCACGACCCCGATTGGTGAGTTCTCGTTCATCATCGCGCAGCTTGGTGTCGCCGCGGCGGTGGTGCCGGCCCGGTTTTATCCGCTGGCGGTGGGGGTGTCGCTGCTCACGACCCTGCTGGCCCCGTTGTTGATGCGACGCTCGGAAAGAATTGCCGATGCCGTGGTGGCGCGGCAGCCCCGCTGGGTGGCCGACTGGGTGGGCGCCTATCAAGGCTGGCTGGAAAAAATGCGAGAGCGGCGCTCGCGCAACCTGCTCTGGCAGCTCAGCCGCCGCCGCGTCGTGCAATTGACGGTGGGTGGGCTGTTCGTCACGGGCCTGGTGATATTTTCCGGCCAGATTTTCGTGCTGGTGGAAACATGGCTGGGGCACACCGGCATTCCGCCCCTTCTGCTGCAACTTGGTTTTTGGACGGCGCTGGCGCTGGTGACCCTCGCGCCGCTCGTCGCGATTTGGCGCAACCTGTCTGCGATGGCGTTGATTTACGCCGAGATTTCGACGCGCGGGCATCCCCACGCGAAGCGGCTCCGGCCGGTGATCGAGACGGGACTGAAGATCGGCTTTGGTACGGCGATCTACGTCTGGCTGGCCGCGATCCTCCCGGCGGACGGCACGGCGAAATGGCTTTTGTTTGTGAGCGGGCTGGTGGCGATCGTGGCGTTGGTGGTGCTGCGTCGGAAGCTGATCTACTGGCACAGCGAGATGGAGGTGGAATTGCTCAGTGTGATCGAGACCAGCGACCAAAAGATGACCTCGACTACCGCACCTTGGCTGCAGCCGCACGGCGAATGGAACCTGCACATGGTCGACTGCACTCTGCCGGATCTCGCCGATTGGCAGGGCAAGCGGATCGCCGAGTTGGACCTGCGGGCCCGTTTCGGCTGCTCCGTCGTTGGCATCGAGCGGCAGGGTTTCATGATCCCGCTGCCGGCGCCGGATGCGATCTTGTACCCGCGCGACAAGGTGCTGTTGATGGGCACGACGGAGCAGGTGGGGGCCGGCCGGAAATTCCTGGCGGCGGTGTCGGCGGCTCCGGTGGCCGATTCCGTGTTCGCGGAGGTGCGAATGGAGGCGGTGACGATTCCCGGTTGGAGCCGCGTAACCGGGCGGACGCTGGCGGAGCTGTCCCCGGCGCAGAACCATGGAGTGCAAATCGCCGGGGTGCATCGCGGCGGCTTGCGGATCCTCAATCCTGGCGGTCAGGAGATGCTGCGGGCGGGCGACGAGATTCTCGTGCTGGGCACGCCGGTGCAGATTGCAGAGTTCAAACAGTGGTTGCGCGAGCGGTCGGATGAGGGGGCGGACATTCGGACCGGGTGGTAGGGGGAGATTTCCGGCGCCGGCATGCTGACGAACGCCGTTGGCCGGACGCGGATGCCGGCCTCGGTTGGGTGGTCAGACGGTGAAAATGAAAAAGCGCGCCGGGTCGGGCGCGCTTTGTCGGGTGGCGACGGATAGTCCGTCAGTTCGCTCCGTGGGTGTTGGCGGTCTCGACCTTTTTCGCCTCGACCGGTTTTTCCTTTTCCTTGGGCTTTTCCTTGTCGTCTTCCTCCGCTTCCTTGGAGGCTTTCTTGAACTCCTTCATCGACTGGCCGAGCCCTTTGGCGAGCGCGGGCAGCTTCGATCCGCCGAAGAGGACGAGGAGGATAATCAGGATTACGATTAGCTCCGGCGCACCGAGGCCGAACATGCCTACGATGACAAGGGCGGTTGAAATGGTCATGGTGTCGTGAAACGTAGGGCGGGAGCGGGGTCTGTAAAGAGGGAAAGCTGCGGGTCTAGGGTGCGAGCCACACAACCTCATCATCCGGCGACGGCTGGCCCGAAAGGATTTTTGTTCCGAGCGTCCGTCCTCGGACGTAGCGCGAAGGGCGAAGCCGGCCGGTTTCGCGCAGGTCAGACGTGCGGGCGATAAGTTCCACGTCCTCGGCCACGGCGCCGATGGGGGCGTCAGGCGCCAGATCAACGAAGGCGTAGCGATGGACGGCATCGACTGCGAGCACCCGGCCGACAATGAGTCGCGGGCTTGGCACCAAGGCATCGACTGGGAGCGCAACGGCGGCGGCCGTTGTTTTTTGGGGCAACGGCCTTTCCGGCGTCGGATGCCGGCAGGCGGGCAAAATGCCCGCCAGCACCGCCAGCACCAGCATCCGGGCGGTGCGTTCGGTTTTCCGCCGGCTCACATCTTTGGCAGCGGGAATCCGAGGCCTCCGGGGAGACTGCCGTGCAGGCTGCCGTGGGCGGCGGGCGCGGGCGGCGCGGCGGGCGGTCGCGCGGTGGCGGCGACTTTGAGCAGGTTCTGCGCATTGTCGATCTGCTCGGCGTCGAAGAAACCGTGGAGCTGCCGGATGCGGGTCGGATGGCGCATCTTGCGCAGCGCCTTGGCTTCGATTTGGCGGATGCGTTCGCGCGTCACCTTGAATTGTTTGCCGACCTCCTCCAAGGTGCGGCTGTAGCCGTCGACCAGACCGAAGCGCAGCGATAACACGCGGCGTTCGCGCTCGGTCAGCGTATCCAGCACGTCGATGATCTTCTCGCGGAGCAGCGAGTAGGCCGTCATGTCGTAGGGATTCTCGGCGGACTTGTCCTCGATGAAGTCGCCGAAGCTGGTGTCGTCGCCATCACCGACCGGCGACTGGAGTGAGATGGGCTGCTGCGCCATCTTCATGATCTGCTGCACGCGCTCGACGGGCAGGTTCATCTCGTCCGCCACCTCGTCCGGCGTGGGCTCGTGGCCGTATTCCTGCAACAACTGCTTCTGCACCTGCATCACCTTGTTGAGGGTCTCGATCATGTGCACCGGGATACGGATGGTGCGGGCCTGGTCGGCGATCGAGCGGGTGATGGCCTGGCGGATCCACCAGGTGGCGTAGGTGGAAAACTTGTAGCCGCGGCGGTACTCGAATTTCTCGACCGCCTTCATCAGGCCCATGTTGCCCTCCTGGATGAGATCGAGGAAGGAGAGACCGCGGTTCGTGTATTTTTTTGCGATGGAGATGACGAGGCGAAGGTTGGCCTCGACCATCTCGGTCTTGGCCTTGTGCGCCTCGCGCACGTGCACCATGGTCTGGGCCACCACCCGTTGGAGCTCCGCGGGTCCGATCCGTTGTTGGGCTTCGATTTGTTTCAGCCGGCCTTGGATGCCCTTCGTGTCGATTGCGGCGTCCTTCTTGGTCTTCGGATGCTTTGCCCGCTCAAGCTGGTGGTGGAGCAAGTCGATCTCCTCGATGGTTGGGCGGAGTTGCTCGAGGTATTCCTCGTAGACCTTCAGCTTGAAGTAGAATTTGGAGAAGTACGAGCGGAGCACGTTTTCGCGCTTCCGGAATTTGGCGAGGACCTTTTTCTTTTCGGCCTCGCCGCGGGCGTTGAGGTGCTCCGTCCAGGCCTCGGCCACGCCAGCCTCGGACTTTTGCGTGTTCTCGACAAGCTTCGGGAGGCTCTTGAAATAGGCTTCGCGCGAGTCGATTTTCTTGTCGATCACGATGCGATCGAAACGCTCCTCGCGGCTCAGCAGCTTCGCCCCGAG
>JBIJCX010000200.1:0-14796 GCA_044344465.1 Opitutaceae bacterium | reverse complement strand
CGGCATCCAGCCCCGGACGGTCTGGGCAATGTACAGTGCGCCGTCAGGGCCGAAGGCGTTGTGCATTCCGCCGATGCGCAGGCCCTGGCCGCGCAGGAAGGGGAAGGCCGCGCCTTGATAGGCGCCGGCAACCTTCTCGAGATCCACGCGCAGCAGTACATCGGTGACATCGCCGAGAAACACCTGTCCGCCGAACGGACCAAATTTCCCGCCGCTCAGCTCCCAGATCGGCTGGCCGGGCGAAGTTCCCATGATGCCCCGGGGCAGGTAGATGCTCGGCGGGGTGCGCAGCGCGGCGAGTTGCTCGATGGTCATCTTCCTGTCCTTGTACTCGGGATGCCATTTCAGGCCGTCGGGATGGCCGTAGAACTTGTCCTTCTCCACGTGCGTCAGCGTCGAGGTCGGAATCCAGGCGCCCGGGCAATCGCTGATAAAGAGTTCGTCGTGCGGACTCACCCCGACGCCCAACGGTTGCCGGAAGCCCGAGGCGAACGGAATCAGCCGTCCGGTCGGGGAAACCTGAAACGCCCAGCCTTGATACTCGGCGACCGAGCGATGTCCGTCGGGCACGGGTCCGGGGCCGGCCCACGGCATGAACTGCGCGGTTTTCAACGGTCCGCGCACCCACGGGAGCTCGACTCCCCGGCCAAAGGAGCAGAGCCCGGAGGAGGCATAAAGATTTCCCGCGCGGTCGCGGCCCAGCCCATAGGAAAATTCGTGGTAACTGCCCGTGATGCCCCAGTCATCCGCCAGGGTCTCATACTCATCGGCGACGCCGTCGCCATTCGTGTCGCGCAACCGGGTCAATTCGGGGCGCTGTATCACCACCATATAGGATTCGTTGATCGCCACGAGGCCGAAGCCTTCATACAGGCCGGAGGCGAACCGATGCCACTGTTCACCCGGGAATTTTCGGATCCACACTTCGCCGCGGCGATTGGTGACGACCAGGCTGCCTTTCGGCGTAAACGACACGCCCGAGATTTCCCGGATCACCTGTTGGGGCAACTTGAGGGTCTCGACCTGATAGGGCGAAAGCTGGAGGGGTCGCAGCTCGAAGTTGCGCTCGATGGCGGCCCCGGCGGCGACCTCCACCTTGACCTTTACCTCCTCGAAGTTCGGTGCGGTCACCCACAAATCGTAGGTCCCGGGGGGCGCATCGATTTGGTACCGGCCCTGCAGATTGGAGAACTGCCGGATCTGGCTGTTTTCGCGGCTGGCCAGGGTCGGACCTTCGAGCCGCACTTGGGCGCGCGCGATCGGTGACTCGGAGTCGCCTTTGCGCACCAGCCCGGAAATGCGGACGTTCTGGCTGGGCGCGGCCGCCGCTCCTGCCAGCAGCAAGCCCAGTGTCACGCCGCCTATGGCCCGACTTAGCCGTATCCATTCAGTCGGAACCCACTCCCAGAGTGAACTGCGTGAAACCAATTGGTGTAGGGCTGGACCTTGGTCCACGCCCGAGAAGACCGTTCGGCTTTCAGTCGGCACCTCCGGCGCGCACCAAGGTGCGGCCCTACATTCAACTCCTAAGAAACAGCTCCGTTGTAGCCCGTCGCGTGAGCGGCGGGATTGCTGACGGTCCCTGCGCTCACGCGCAGGGCTACAACGCCCGACTTTGCTTCCCGTCCGGAGCAAAACCCGTTTTTCGGTCGGGACTGCATCGTTACGGCTTAGTCCGCGGGCGTTTTGGCGGAATAAATTCACGATATTCATGGCGTCGCTCCTCCTGTCTTGCGGCGGATTTCGATCGTGAACTCGCCCTGGACGAGCGCGGGAAAGCACGCCCGGTCGCCATCGCGATCGAGACCGCGCAGGACAACCTCCGCGTCGGGCTGCGGTTCCAGGTTGAGCCAGAGCGGGGCCGTGCCGGGACCGACCCGAAAATGCCGCCGCACGCCCGTGCCATCGCTGCCCGGACCGATCGTTTCGTGCACCTCGCGGCCGTCGATCGAGTAATGAAACTCCGGCGTGCCATCCTTCAGGGTGTAGCCGCGAAAATGAAAGTTGGGCTCGCGGTTGGGTGAACCGAGCCGCAGGGGTTGCCACATTTTTTCCCGATAAAAGATTTCACCGAAAATTCCGGCGGGCGCGCCCTGCTTGGTCAGCCAGCGTGGCCGGAGATCCACAAAGTCGCCGTCCCAGATGTAGTTGATGCCGCCGCGGACGGGATCGAGGCAGACACTGGGCCCGTTCGGGAGCGTGATGGCAAACGAGCCGGGGTGGGCGTCCGGCATATACGTCCGCTGTACAAAGGGGTGGGCGCCGGGAACGGGCCGGTTGCTCGACCAGAGCACGGCGTTGCCGACGATCCGCTGGTACGAGGGATTGTGGAACAATTCCGGCGCGTCGGGCACCAGATGACACATCCGGCCGGAAGGCCGCCGGCGCACCCACGCGAGGGGCGTGGTGTCCTCGCCCACGGTGCCCTCCATGATCATCTGGGCGTCGGTCGCCAGCTTTGTGTACAGCGTCATCGCCTGTTGCGTTTCGAATTTCGTGACGCCCGTGAAGATGGGATGCGGAAACAGGTTGATGACATTCATGGGCGAACCCTGTGCGAAGGCTTCACCCGGCGTGGCGCCAAGGATGTCCGCTTCGAAACCTGGCACGGCCGACCACGCTTGTTGCGACGCCCCAATCACGACGCAGCCCTTCCCGGAGCCAACGAATTCCCGCAGGAGGGCGGCGTCGCCGGCGCTCAGCGCCCCGGGGCCGCGATAGAAAATTGCGGCCTGCGCGGCGCGGAGCGAATCCAGCGTCGAACTGCCATCGGCGCGGCCGGCCTGAGCCACGAGGCACTCGAAGCCAAAGGTTGTCTCCAGGGCTCCTTTCAGCGTTTCCAGTTTTTCCGTCGCCTGGCGGTCGGCGCCGACGAGACAGACGCGGAAAGCCTCGGCGGCGATGGCCGGACTTCCGTGGATCGCGGTTAGCAGGGTGAGAGGGCCAAGGATGAGGCAGTGGTGCACCCAATTCCAACGGGCGGAAAGGGTGCGAGTGCGTGATGGCTCGGTCATGGGTGGAGGGGTCTTCTTGGGGTGAGGCGGATCGATAAGTGGCCGGTGTCCGGAATGCAATCTGTGGTTCTCGCACCAGTAATGGCATTGCCAGTCGCGCCCGCGCCGGTGAGACAATCACGCGAAAATTGATGGCTAGCCTCACCTCATGAAAATCTTTGTTGGTTCTGTGCTGGAATCCCCCGAACTCGCCGTGCTGGCGCGCGTCACGGCTGGCGATGACGTCTGCGTTGCCACTCGGCGTCCGTTTACCGAGGCCGACCGCCGCGCGTTTCTCGAGGCCGAGGTTGTGCTGGGAGCGTTTCCGGAAGATCTGTTGGCGGCGGCGACGCCGTTGCGTTGGGTGCAGTTTACGTCGGTGGGGATTGATTTTTATCGCCATATCGACTGGCTGAAACTCGGAGACCGGGTGGTTTGCACCAACCTTCGCGGCGCCTTTGCCGACACGATGGCGCAGTCGATCCTGGCCGGTATTCTGGGGTTCAATCGCGGCCTCGATCAACTGGTGCGTCTGCAGGCGACCCGCGACTGGCAGAAAGATTACCTCCACCCCCGGCTGCACATCCTGCGGGGCGCGCACGTGCTGTTGCTCGGGGCGGGCTCGGTGATGACGCGGCTGCGCGAATTGCTCGTCCAGTTCAGCTGCACGTTTACGGTCTTCGGGCGAACGTCGGGCGATATCCACACGCCGGCCGAACTCGACGAGGCGCTGCCCCGGGCCGACATCGTTTGCGCGGCGCTGCCCGACACCCCGGCCACCCGGGGTCTGCTCGACGCGGAACGAATCGCGCGCTTCAAGCCCGGCGCACTTTTTATCAACGTGGGCCGGGGGACGCTTTTGGACGAAGGCGCCCTCGTCGCGGCGCTGCGGGCGGGCCGGTTGCGCGGCGCGCTCCTCGACGTGACCGCGACCGAACCGCCGCCGCCGGAGGATCCACTCTGGAACTGCCCGCGCCTGATCCTGACGCAGCACACGGCGGCGGGATCGGACTGCGAATTTTTCGACGCCGTGACGTTCTTCGGCGTGAACCTCGCCCGCTATCGCGCCGGCCAGCCATTGCTCAATGTGGTGGATTGGCACAAGGGTTACTGACGGGCAATGCGCAGCTCGAGGCGATGAAGCCGATCTTTCAGAAGCTGACGGCGGAACCGGAGGAAGGCTTCGCCTTCAAGTCCATCCGGGCCGCCAGCTTTGACTGCCCGTGGCACGTCCACCCCGAGTATGAGCTGATTCTGGTGCTGCAAAGTGACGGTTACCGCATCGTCGGAGACAGCATCGCCCCGCTCTCGGCCGGCGACCTGGTCTTTGTCGGGCCTGGCCTGCCCCACATCTGGCAGAGCGAGTCCGCGCCCAACGAGGGGCACGAAGTGCATGCGCTCCTGATCCAGTTCGAAGAAGAATTTCTTGGCGATGGCCTGCTGCTGCTCCCGGCCTTGGAGCCCGTGCGCCGGCTGCTGGATGGTGCGGCGCGGGGGGTGCATGTGGTTGGACCGACGCGGGACGCCGCCAGCGCACTGATGATCGCGATGGTCGGCTCTAAGGGGTTGAAGCGGGTCGTGCAGTTTCTGGAACTGCTCGGCTTGCTGGCGAATTCCCCGGACTGCCACCCGATCGCCAGTCCGACGTTCGCGGTCGATTCTACGCTCTACGAACAGGAGCGGATGAATCACGTGTTTCAATTCCTGAACCGTCATCTGGGCGAGGTCATCCGGCTGTCGGAGGCGGCCCGGATCGTTGGCTTGAGCGACGGGGCTTTCAGCCGCTTTTTTCGCCTCCATACCGGCAAGACTTTCCCGGAGTTTTTGAATGAACTGCGCGTCGGTCGCGCCTGCCGGCTCTTGGTCGAGCAGGACAAGCCCATCACCGAGGTGTGCTACGAATGTGGTTTCACCAACCTCTCCAACTTCAACCGCCAATTCCGGCGGCTGCGGTCGCTCACTCCCGGGGCCTTTCGCAGGCAGATGCAGCGCCGACTTCTGACGCCCAAGTCAGAATAGTATCAGCAAAAGTCGGGAACGGGGTAGAGGGATCGCGGTGAAATCGTTAGGATGGGTGAAGAATCTGCCGGGGGCAGATCGATTACCCATGAAAACATCGACTACCAAACGCAAAGCACCGCCGGTGAAAGCGAAGCCCGTCCAAGCCAAGTCGCTTGGGGCAAACAAACTGGCCATCGCCGGCGGCGAGCCGGCGGTCCGAGAAAAACTCCCGCACTGGCCGTCGTTCGACGAAAAGGCGATCCGGGCGGTGGAGGTCGTCCTTCGATCCGGCAAGGTCAACTACTGGACGGGTCGAACCGGGATGGAATTTGAGAAGCGATTCGCGGCCTGGCAGGGCAGCAAGTTCGCGATCAGTACCACAAACGGTACGTCCGCCCTGCACGTTGCCCTCACCGTCCTCGGGATCGGCCCGGGCGACGAGGTCATCGTGCCGAGCTACACCTTTATCGCGAGCAGCTTCTCGATCGTGCAGGCTGGGGCGATCCCCCGCTTCGCCGACGTCAACCTGGAGGATCACTGCATCAACATCGAGTCCGCCGCACGGCTGGTCAACGAGCGCACGAAGGCGATCATGCCCGTTCACCTCTATGGCAACGTCTGCGACATGGGTCCGATCCTCGCGTTTGCGAAGAAGCACAAGTTGTTCGTGATCGAGGACAACGCGGAGGCGTTTGGCGGCACCTACAAGGGGCGGAAGACGGGCACGCTGGGCGACATCGCGGGCTGCAGCTTTTGCCAGAGCAAGACGTTTACGACGGGCGGCGAAGGCGGGATGGTGACCACCGACAACGAGGATCTCGCCTGGGCGGCGCGCAGTTTTCGCGACCACGGGTACGATGTGAAAGACCGCCTCAACCTGCTGGAGCTGGAGCAAAAGCTTTCGTACATTCACAACATGGTCGGCTGGAATTACCGCATGACCGAGATGCAGTCCGCGATCGGCCTGGCCGAATTGGACCGCATGGATGAATGGAACATGCCGCGGCGGCGGCGCAACGCGCATATCATCATGGATGCGCTCAAGGGGCTGCCGCAGGTGAAGTTCCACCCGGTGGATACGCCCGAGCGGGAGAACGGCTTCTTCGTGCTCGCATTCTCACTCGAGATCGAGCGGATGAAATGCAGCATCGGCGAATTCGTGAAGGCGGCTGGCGCCGAGGGAGCCCCGTGCTGGCGGGTCTTCTGGCCCCAGTGCCACACCGAGCGGGCTTTTGGCGCGCACAATTCCTTTGGCCGGTCGCAGTTTCCGTTCCGGTCCAAGGAATATACGCTCCCGGCGAGCGCCGACTACAGCGGGGTCAAGGTGCCGAATGCCGTGTGGCACCAGGATCACACGTTCACGTGTTTTGCCTATCCGACCTTTGAACCGCGCCATTGCGAGCAAATCGCCAACGCGCTGGTCAAGGTGATCAAGGCCTATTCCAAATAAGCCGGCCTGACCGCGGTCCGGTGCGGGCCGCGGTCGTGCACCGACCGCAACCTTAGCGAAAGACATCATGGCCACAAAAGTGAAATGGGGCGTCATCGGATCCGGCGGCATCGCGCGGCGCCGGACGATTCCGGAGGGCATCGTCGCCGCGGACAACGCGCAGTTGGTCGCGGTCTGCGACGTGAATGCGGAGGTCAATGCCGACGTGGCCAGAACCTTCGGCGCCCGGGCGGTCGACAGCGTCGCGGCGCTGCTGCAGAGCGAGGTCGATGCGGTTTACATCGCGACTCCGGCCAGCGCTCACCTTGAGCAGGTGGTGGCGTGCGCCCGGGCCGGCAAGCAGGTGCTGTGCGAAAAACCCCTTGGCCTGACGGTGGCGGAATCCGAGATGATGATCGCGGCGTGTGCCGCGGCCGGAGTCCGGCTGGGCACCGCGCTGATGATGCGCTTCCACGCCCAGCACCGCGCGGCGCTCGCGTTGATCCAGCAAGGCCGGCTCGGCCGGCCGGTCTTCGCCCGCGCCCAGCTTTCCTGCTGGTATCCGCCCATAAAGGACGCCTGGCGGCAAAACCCGGCCCAGGGCGGGGGCGGGTCGCTCATGGACATGGGCGGCCACTGCGTCGACTTGCTGGAGATGTTCTTTGGGCCGCCGGTGGCGGTGACATGCGCGATCAATTCCACGGTGCACGCCTATCCGGTGGAAGACAGCGCCGTGGTCATGCTGCAGTTCGAAAACGGGGCAATCGGGATCGTGGATACGTTCTTCTGCATCCCCGACGAGAGCAGCCGCAACGTGCTCGAACTCTACGGTTCAAACGGGAGTATCCTGGCGCGCGGCACGATCGGGCAAGGAGACCGCGGTGAGATGACCGCCTGCCTCAAGGAAGGCGCCTCGGGCTATGACGCCCAACAGGCCCGCTCGGCGGCGGCGACCATGGCCATCGATCCGACCCCGGTGAACATGTATCGGGCCGAAATCGAGGAATTCAGCCAGGCCATTTTGGAACGACGCGAGCCGGCGAATAACGCCGGCATCGGCCGGCAGAGCCAGCGGGTGCTGGCCGCCTGCTACGAGTCGGCCCGAACGGGCAACAAGGTGAGCCTGCGGCCCGCGCCTTGATCACGACAGAGTCAACCCCCGAACCACGCCACTTATGATCCCCGAATCACATCCTGCTGCCACGCCGGCCATGCCGCGGCGTGATTTTCTGAAGACGTCCGCCGGACTGGCTGTGGGCGCCGCCCTCGCTTCCGGCAGTTCCTTGTCGGCCGCCCAAAGGAAACGCACCATCGGCGCCAACGACCGCATCCGCATTGGCATCATCGGGTGCGGCGACCGCGGGGTTAACGCCCACATGGAGGGAGTCTACAAGCATGTTCAGGCGATGAACCTCGAGATCGTCGCCCTCGCCGACCCGTGGCGCCTGGCCCGCGAGCGGGCCAACGCCAAGGTCAAGGAATGGTTTGGCCGCGACGCCCGGCAATGTGTCTCGTACCGTGAGCTGCTGACCTGGGACAACATCGACGCGGTGATGATTGCCTCGCCCGACCATTTGCACACGACGCACATGGAAGCCGCGGCCCGCGCCGGGAAGCACATTTACGTCGAAAAACCGCTGGGGACCGAGATGGACAAACTCGTCCGGGCGGTGGACGCGGTCAAGGCGGCCGGCGTGGTGGTGCAGATTGGGACGCAGGTGCGCAGCCTGCCGGGCATCGTCGGCGCCCGCGATCTCTTTAAGACCGGGGTTTTCGGAAAGTTGTCGCGCATTGAGGAATTCCGCAACAGCGAGAAACCCTACTGGTATCGGTATCTCAAGGACGTGAAGCAGGAGGATGTGGACTGGAAGGAATTCCTGCTGGATCGCCCAATGCGCCCGTTCCGGGCCGACCTCTATTCGGGCTGGTACGGCCACTACGAATTCTCCCGGGGGCCGAGCAATAATCTGGGCGCCCACTTCATCGATCTGGTCCATTACATCACCGGGGCGCAGTTCCCGGCCTCCTGCGTGTGCGTGGGCGGCATTTTTACCTGGAAGGACGAGCACAACTTCACGAACCCCGATTGTGTCCAGGCCACGTGGATTTATCCGGAAGGCTTCCTCGTGAGCAGTTCGAACAATCTCGGCAACGGTTTTGGCAACGGGAAGAAATTCTACGGCAGCAAGGGCGTGCTGAAACTGGACAACTGGGCCGCCCCGACGTACAGCGCCGAGGGCGGGCCGCAGCGCGATGGATCCATTCGCGGCGTGAACCCGGTGAAACTTGTCGAGCGTCCCGATCATTTCCTCGACTGGCTGCAGTGCATCCGCAGCGGCGGCACGCCCAATGCGCCGATCGAGGCCGGCTACCAGCACGCCGTCGCCGTGTTGATGGCCGACGAATCCTACAAGACCGGCCGCAAAGTTGTTTACGATCCGCAGAAGCGGGTGATCCGCTCCGCGTAATTCATCCCCGGCCCCAGTCCCGCGAGATTTTTAATCACCGAATCCAAACTGAAACCCCAACGACAAACCTCCCATGCTCTCCACTCCTCAACCCACTCCCTTAATCGGCCAGCCGGAGCTGTCACCCTATACGCGGCGACAGTTCATCGGCGGTGTCCTGCTCGCCTCGGCCGGCACTACGCTGGCTCGTGCCGCGGCGGAGGCGCCGCGATGGCAAATTGGCTGCTACACCCGGCCGTGGTCTGACCACGACTATCGCGTGGCGCTCGATGGCATCGCCGAGGCCGGCTTTAAGTTCGCCGGCCTCATGACGGCCAAAGGCGGCACCCTGGTCACCCCCGACACGCCGCCCGATCAGGTCGCGACGATGGGGGCCGAGGTGAAGTCGCGCGGCATGAGCGTCGCCTCGCTGTGGGGTGGCAACTTCATGGTGAAAAAGTCGCTGCCTGACGGCATCGCCAGATTGAAGCGGCTCATCGATAGCGCGGCGCTCTGCGGTTCCCCCGGGCTCCTGCTCGGCGGCATCGGCAAGCCCGACCTCGTGGACGATTACTACAAGGCGGTCGGCGAGTGTTGTGACTATGCGGTGGCCAAGCGTGTCAGCCTCAGCATCAAGCCGCATGGCGGCGCCAATTCCAATGGCCGGCAGTGCCGGGGGCTGATCGAGAAAATCGGACACAAGAACTTCGGTATGTGGTTCGACCCGGGCAACGTCTTCTTTTATTCCCAGGGCCAGCTCGACCCGGTGGACGATGCCGCGGATGTGGACGGCTTGGTGTTTGGCATGAGTGTGAAGGATTTTCGGCCGCCGAAGGAGGTCATGTTCACGCCAGGTGCGGGCAAGGTCAATTTTCCGAAGGTTTTCGCCCGCCTCCAGAAGGGCGGTTTCAAGCGTGGCCCCTTGATCGTCGAGTGCCTGACCCCGGGCGATGCCGCCCACCTCAAGGCGGAGGCGAAAAAGGCCCGTCAATTCGTCGCCGCCCTTGTGGGTTAGGCGACTTCCGAGCCGTTGAACTCCGCTCATCAGCGAACATGAAAAAATACAACGTTGCCGTCATCGGATACGGTTGGGCCGCCACCGCTCACATCCAGGCCATCAATGCCACGTCGTTTGCCCAAGTGACCGCCATTTATTCGTCGCGGGTGCACGATCCGGCGGTGTTGAGCGCGCGTCATGGCTGTGCGATCCAACCTTACACCGATCTGAACGCCTTGCTGGCGCGGGGTGACATCCATGCCGTCTCGATCTGCAGTTATCCGCATCAACATGCGGCGCACCTGATCGCCGCGGCGCGCGCGGGAAAGCACATCATCCTGGAGAAGCCAATCAGCATCACGCTGGAGGACGCCCAGACGATGAGCGCCGCGGCCGATGCGGCTGGGGTCAAGACCTGTGTTTGTTTCGAGTGTCGTTTCTCCAGTCAGTTTGTGACCACGAAGGCGATTATCGACGCCGGACTGCTCGGCACGATTCATTACGGCGAGGTCGACTACTATCACGGCATCGGACCGTGGTACGGACTCTACCGTTGGAATACGGGGAAGAAGGACGGCGGCAGCAGCCTGCTGGCGGCCGGCTGCCACGCCCTCGATGCCCTCCTGTTCTGCATGGGCGGCGAAGTGGCGTCAGTCGTGAGTCATGGGGTCTACTCGAAGAACGCGATGTTCTCGAACTACGAGTACCCAACCACGTCGGTGACGCTCGTGAAATTCGCGGATGGCCGCCTCGGCAAGGTCGCCTCGGTGATCGACTGCCTCCAGCCGTATTATTTTCACACTCATCTCGTCGGCAGCGAAGGCTCGCTCCTCGACAATCGCTTTCACTCGAATCGGATCGCGGGGCTGAACCGGCATGCCTGGAGCAGTCTGTCGATGAAGCTGCTCGATTCCGGCGATGTTTCGGACCACCCGTATCAGCAGCAGTTCGAGGCGTTCTTCTCTGCGCTCGATCGCGGGGTCGACATGCCGCTGACGAGTCTGAAGGAGAGCATGCGCTCCCACCGGGCGGTTCTGGCGGCGGATCGATCGGCGGAACTCGGGCGGGAAGTTAAACTGAGCGAGCTGGGCTGAACCGCAGGTTCGTTCTCCGCCGGGCAGGCTCATGTCAGGCCGGCTCTAGGGAGAATTGTTGCCGGTTGTTCGCTGATCGAGCGGCGTCCGGAGCGTGCGTCCAATTTGATTTGTTGGACGTGCGGTTCGTGTCCCCGGGTCAAATAATTGGGCGAATTTTGGGTGAAACTCACCCATGGGACGAAACCCCCATATCCAGCCCAGTCGGAAAACTGCTTGCCACTGTGCCGGTGCCGTGTGGACACTGCCGGCCGATTACGACCGCGCTCAGCACACTCAGCAACCTCGCGGGCTACCGCCCGCTTTTTGGACGACATGGACGACAACGCTCCCAAGGAGAATCCGCCACAGGATTTCAACAAACTCGATCTGAGCCAGCTTCAAGGCTTCAGTTTTGGCACGCAATGGATGCAGGAGAAAAGCTCCTCGCCTGAGCGGCAAGGCCGGGACGATCACGGGGGCGAACGGCAGCGTCGCGACGATGGCAGTGGGCCCGACCGGCGGGACCGGCGCAGCTTTCGTCGTCCAGCCGGTCCCGGGTCAGGCGAGGGTGGCGCGCCGAGACCGGCCGGGGGGGCCGGGCCCGGTGGCGGTGCACCGGAGCGGCGTGAATTTTCCGGAGATCGGTATCCGCGGCGGGAAGGTGGTGGAGAGTATCGCGGCGGGCCGCGGCGGGACGGCCCGGGCGGCGGGGAATACGGTGCTCGGTCCGCTTATGCGGGCCGGGGCGCACCCCAGGAACGGGGGCCCTATGAAAGCCCCTATTACGCCGTCACGTTTTATCCCGAGGATACCAGCTTCAATACCTTGGTGCAGACGATTCGTAAGTCGTGCCGCACGGTTGAATTGTTCGAGATCGCGCGAACCGTCGTGGCGAAAACGGATCGCTTCGTTGTCGTTGCGGTGCACAAGGCTCCGGCCAGTGCCCCGGCTCCGGCCGCGAGGCCCGCGGTGAGCGGGGCAGGGGCGGAAGCGCCACCGCCGGCGGCGCCCGCCCGGCCGGTGTTCCATGTTTCGGTCCCGGACGGGATTCCGTTTGAGTCCGACGAGGCAGCGGTCACCCACGTCCTCAGCAATCACCTGGACAAGTTTTTCGATCGGACTGACGTCGAGGTGGATCCTCCGAAAGGAAATTTCCAGGTGATTAACAAGTGTGGGGTCACGGGCGAGTTGCTCGGCCCGCCCAATTACCACCGCTACAACCAGATCGTGCAGCAGCACTTTGCCGCGAAGGTATCGCGGATGCCGATGGAGGTTTTTCGCAACCGGATCGAAACCATTCGCGACCCGGAAGTGGTCAATCAATGGCTGGCCAAGATGAAGAAGGCGACGCGCTACACCTGGAAACTGGGTGGGAAGCCGGCGGCCCCGGTTGCCGTCGTGGCGCCGGAAGTTCAGACCCCTGAAGCCGCTCCGGTTGCGAGCGAAGGTGGTGCGGCGGATGATGCCGCGGCAGCGGTGACACCGGAGGTGGCGGTGCCGGCGGTTCCCACGTTCGACACGTTGGAGGATGCGCGCATCTTCCTATTGACTCACGCCCGTGACAAGGTGGTGCGCACGACTGAGCATGCGCGTTTCCACGGCAAAGTCGCCGAGGCCATGCCGCCGGGCGAAATCCGCCGGGCGGTGGAGGGGGCACTCGAGCGCCAGCGTCGTTTCCCGCTCGATACCGCCAATGCCCTGCGCGGTCGCCTGCGGCGTGAACATTTCACGATCTTTAAGAAGGGCTCGAAGGGCGTGTCCTATGTCTGCGCGGTGAAGCGGAAATTCCGCGTACCGGGCCAGACGTTTGCGGACAGCATCGGCGCGCTGATCGGATACATTGAGGCCAACCCGATGGTTCGGGCGAGTGAACTTCCCTTGAAGTTTCTCGGGCTCACGATGCCGGCGCCTTCCGCTCCGGAGACGCCAGCCGCGCCCGCCGCCGCTGCGCCCGCTCCTGAGGCTGGTGGCGAAGCGACCCCCGCGCCGGTGCCGGACGCACCAAAGCCTGAAGTAACGCTTTCGATTGACGATCGCGCCCGCATCTCGCGGATGCAGGGGGATCTCATCTGGCTGGTGCATGAGGGCTATGTGACCGAGTTCATCGATGGCCGTCTCTTCGCGCCGCCGCCCGTAGTTGAGGCGCGGAAGAAGGAGATCGAGAGCGAGGAACACGATCCGGAAAACTTCCCCGAGGTTCCCGCCTCTCCGCCCGCGGTCGAGTCGGCAATGCCCGCGACGCCGGCAGCTCCTGCGTCGGACGCCGCCCCGGAAGCGCCGTCGGCAGAGACGCCCCAGACCGAGATGAATCCTGCCGAAGCCTTGGTCCCAGCGACGTCCGCAAGTGAGCCCGCTTCGGCCGAGGTGCCGGTCGCGCCACCGGCAGCGCAACCAGATGTCGCGCCACCGGCAGCGCCACCTGATGTCGTGGCACCGGCGCCGCTTGAGAACGCTGCGCCGGCCGCCGAGGAGGCAAAGTCTCCCTCAGCCGCCGACGATTCAAAATCAACGGCTCCGACGGTTTGACGCGTAGTTGCGGGTTTTTTTGCCGTGGGACGCGCCGTCCGGCACGTTCCACGGCAATTTTTTTTCCGCACTGCGACCGGCCGGTTGACGCACACTGAGCGTCACCACAATCGCAGGGTGTGCCGCTCGTCCGCGGCGATGCCGAGTTCAAGGTGCAGCGCGTTCTCTGGCAACCAATCGGCGATTTTTTCCGGCCACTCGACTGCCAGGCACCACGGCGAATCCATGAAATCGGCCAGGAGGAGGTCTTCGACCTGGTGGGCATTCTCGAGGCGATAGGCATCGAGGTGCAGCAGGTTCGTGGGACCGCGGTGCAAGGTGAAGATATTGAACGTGGGACTGGTCACCGCATCACCGATCCCGAGTCCCCGGGCCAGACCCTGCACAAACGTTGTCTTGCCCACGCCCAGGTTTCCGTGGAGGGCAACGGTGGTGTCCGGCGGGAGCGCGGCAGCGAACGCGGCCGCCAGAGCGCGGGTTTCACCGGCCGATGACGTGATCACGCCGCGACGGAGTTGATCAAACACCGTCATCATCAGCGGAGGTGTTCGTAGCCGCGATAATCGCCGAGGCGGATCATGTCCGCGGATTGGATACCCGGAGGCTCAAAACGGCCAAGGCACGAAAGCCGCGTGCGAGGAAACTTCCGGCGCCACGCGCGGGCGAAGGCTCCGCGATCGGCGCGGGCGGCGAAGGCAAACACGAGTTCATAGTCTTCGCCATCGGTGAGCGCGGCGCGGAGATCGCTGCCCGGCCGGCGCGGCAGCGACCGAGCGTCGAGTGCCGGCACGACGTCCGCGGGAGTGAGGGCATGCAGGTCCTTCGCCAGACCATCGCTCACATCCATCATGGCCCGGACCGAGCGATGTTGTGCGAGCCAGGCGCCTTCGCGCAACCGGGGGACGAAACGATGGTGATGACCCGTGCGCAGGCTGCCGCCGAGCAGGCCGGTGACATAGATCCAGTCGCCGAGGCGCGCGCCGGTGCGCGTGACAACCCGGGATCCCGCGGCCTCGCCCAGCAGGGTGAGACTCGCGGCGACCATCCGTTCGGCCTGTGTGATGTCGCCACCGACCACGGGCACCCGGTGACGCAGCGCACACGCGGCGAGTCCACGGTAGAATTGCTCCAGCCAGCGGAGACTCACCCTGGCATCGAGCGTGAGCGCAAGCACCGCGGCGGTCGGCCGTCCGCCCATCGCGGCGAGATCGCTGAGATTGCGCTTGAGCAGTTTTTCACCAACGGCGCGAGGCGGCACCGCGTCGTCGAAATGCCGTCCGTAGACGACCGGATCAACCGTGATCAGTTGTCGGCCGCGCGAGGCGGG
>JBIJCX010000198.1:0-14855 GCA_044344465.1 Opitutaceae bacterium | reverse complement strand
ATGGCCCGCCTCAGTCATCCCCACATCGTCACCGTGCACGATGCGGGACGCGATCGCGGCCACGCCTATTTCGCGATGGATTATTTCGAGGAGGGCGATCTGGCCCGCCGGCTCCGCGCCCAGCCGTTTGCCCCCCGCGAGGCGGCCGCGGTCATGCGGAGCGTCGCGGAGGCGATTGCCTGCAGCCACGCGGCGGGCGTGCTGCATCGCGATCTCAAGCCCTCGAACATCCTGCTGGCCGGCGGCGAGCCGCATGTCGCGGACTTTGGCCTCGCCTCCGAGCTCGACAGCGGGGGCGGACTCACCGCCCGCACCGCCATCCTCGGCACGCCGCATTATCTGGCGCCGGAGGCGTTGAGTCGTGGCAGCGCCGCCCAGGGTGTGCCCTCCGATCTCTATTCCCTCGGCGTGATTCTGCACGAGATGCTGACGGGTCGAACGCCGTTTGCCGGGGCGTCGCCGGCCGAGCTGCCCGGGTTGCTCGCGCGGCGTGAGGCCCCGGATCTGCGGCTCCTCGCGCCCCAGGTGCCGCGTGATCTCGCGACGATTTGCGCCAAGTGCCTCGAGTTCGATCCGGCCCGCCGGTATGCCACCGCGACTGCGCTCGCCGGGGATTTGGATTGTTTCCTGGCCGGCAAACCGATCCGGGCGCGCCCGGTATCCGCGGCCAGCCAACTGTACCGGTGGGCCCGCCGGCGCCCCGCGTTGGCCGCGACCTGGCTGCTTTCCCTGGCACTCGCGGTGGCCTCGTTGACCGCGGCGGTGTTGATCAACCGTGAGCGCCTCCGGGCCGACGGTGAGGCCGTGACGAGCGCGGCCCTGGCCGATTTCCTGGGGAAGGACGTGCTCGGGCAGGCCTCGGCCGCAGAGGAACCGGACCGGGATCTCAAGCTGCGCACCGCGCTGGATCGCGCGGCGGAGCGGATTCCCGCGCGCTTTTCCCAGGCCCCGCTCGCCGAGGCCGCCGTTCGTTTCACGGTCGGCACGATCTATTATTCCCTGGGCGAATACTCCCAGGCGGAGCGGCAGTTTCAGCGGACCATGGCGCTCCGCCGGCTGCATCTCGGAGCGAAAGATCCCGAGAGCCTCCGCGCCGCCATCGAACTGGCCGCGACCCTCAACGGCCTGGGCCGGAGCAGCGAGGCGGCGCCGCTCATCCGGGCCACGACGGCCGACTTGATCCGCACCGTGGGGCCGGATCATCCCTATGCGATCAGCGCGATGGAGACGGAGACGCTGGTCGAGCGGGGACTCGGTCAGATTGCCCGGGCGGAAGCTTTGGCGCGGGAAACGCTCGCGCTCGCCCGTCGCGCGCTGGGCCCCGACCACGAGTTGACCTGCAGCGCGCTCGTGAACCACGCCACGTTGCTCGCCGCGCAGGGCAAGCTGGTCGAAGCCATCGGCCTCCTCCGCGAAGTGGTGGGAACGTCGGTGCGAACCCTGGGTCGGAATCATCCCGAGACGCTGGGACGGCGCGTCAGTCTCGCCACCGTCGAGGGCGAGCAAGGCCGGGCGAAGGAAGCCGAGGCGGTGCTCCGGCAACTGCACGACACGCTCCGGCGGCAACTCGGGCCGGACCATCCCGAAACCCTGCGCGCGCTGGCCAACCGGGGCGGCGCGTTGTCCAAGCTCAAGCAATACCCCGAGGCCGAAGCCACGTTTGCGGAATTGGTCGCGGCGCGCCGGCGGGCCGCGGGCGACGAGCATCCCTCCACGCTCGCGGCCATAAAACTCCTCGCCATCGCCCACGGTCGCAACGGCCACCTGGACGAAGCGATTTCCCTCATGCGCGAGCTGGCCGGGACCAGTGCCCGCACCCTCGGGCCGGCGCACCTCACGACCCTGAACTACCTCCGCAACCTGGCCGCAATGCTCCAGAGCGCCCGCCGTTTCGACGAGGCGCTGGCACCCGCCGAGGCCGCCTATACGACGTCGCTGCGTGAGTTCGGGGCGGAAGCCGCCAACACGCTCGCGGATGCGGAGGTGTTTGCGCAGGCGCTGATTTTTGTCGGCCGCCACCGCGAAGCCGAACCGATCTTGCGCCACGTCGCCGGGTCGTTGATGCGCACCCAGCCGGATCACTGGCGCAGCCACTACGTGCGCGGGCTCCTGGGCCGGACGCTGGCGCGTGACGGGCGGCCGGCCGAGGCCGAGCCGCTCCTGCGTGAAAGCTACGCGGCCCTGCTGGCCCGCCAATCGGCACTGCCGGCCAGCCGTCGCGACGCTGCGGGTGTTTTTGCCGGGCAACTCGCCCTGGTCTACGCGGCGCTCGGCCGGCCGGCCGACGCCGCCGCATGGCAGGCCAAGGGTGTTGCGGAGGCGGCCCCGGCCCCGGCCGCGTTGGCAGTGCCGGAACCGTAAGCCGGATTTGGGCGTCATCCTGGGCGGGCGGCATCGGGTGCGTCAGTTTGCAACAGGCAACAGGCTGACCCCATCCGACAGGGCGCCACCAACGGAGGCAAAAAGATGTAGGGTGAAAAATGGAGCTGGGTTGCGACTGATATTATTTTTTACCTCCCATCTTTTTGCCTCCCAGCCCGAGCGTTCAGAGCGCCAGGGCGCAGCGGCGACGAAGTCCCGCCCTCGGAAATTACAGGCTTCGTGTCCCGAAATTCAGACATCCTGACCCGCCGGCCTAACGGCGCCCATCCGAGGAAAAATGATGAGTCCATAGCAGGAGTGCCCGCGCTCGTGCGTTATCACATGTATGAAATCAGAACGTGAAAGTCGTATCCCGCTGCTGGTATGGGCTGCGGAAGCAAAAGGTAGCAGTGCAGATTCAGGGGATCTTCGTTTCACGAAAAATTTCACCGGGTCGGTGTAATTTTGGCCGCTCAATTCACTGATTTGCATTTGCGGGGAGTTGTCTCCCCGTCCCGGCCGTTTGGCCGGCGCATATCATACATACTACATAATCAGATGAATCGAAACCTACTGACAGCCATCACCTGGCTGCTGCTTCTGTTCGGCCTGGCTGCTCCCGCGGCCGCGGCCACCTACAACGTCGGGCCCGCGCCGGGCCAGATACCCAACCTCGCCGGCGTGCCGTGGGGTGGCCTCCAACCGGGGGATGTCGTCAACATCCACGGCAAGCCCGGCGGCTACCGCGAAATCATCCAGGTCTCCGCCGCGGGCACCGCGGCGAACCCGATTACGATTCGCGGCATCCCCGACCCCGTCACCGGCGCATTGCCGGTCATCGACGGCGACGGCGCCGTGATGGATCCCCGGGTCGATTTTCGCCACCCGGTGTTCGAACCGTTTGGCATCATCATCGTGACGCCGCGCAAGACCGGCTACGTGTACGGCCAGACGTTTCCCGCGTGGATCAACATCGAGTCGCTGGCGATTCGCAACGCGATGTACTCCGCGGATGGCGCGATTCATTTCACGGATCAGCACGGCGCCACGCGGCTCTACGACGCCTTCGCCTGCGGCATCTACGTGGAATTTGCCCAACACCTCACCATCCGCGGCTGCGAGATCAGCCACAACGGCAACGGCATCTTCGCCAACTCCAAGAACGGCGCGGCCCAGGCCACCAGCCACCTGCTGATCGAGAAAAACTACCTCCACAGCAACGGCCAGCCCATCATTCCAGGCCACAGCAACGGCTTTGCCCACCACAACATCTACGTCGAGGCCGTGGGCGCCGTTTACCAATACAACCGCTTCGGGCCGCTCCGGCCCAGCTGTTACGGCACGATGATCAAGGATCGTTCCTCGGGCACCATCATCCGTTTTAACGAGGTCGTCAGCACCGATGCCTCCGCCATATTCGCGATCATGGATCCGCAGGGCGGTTCGGACTACATCGAGACGCAGCCCGACTACCGGGACGCCTTCGTCTACGGCAATGCGATCACGCTGAAGAATTCGGCGACCCACTACGGCATCAACGTCGTCTGGTTCGGCGCCTACAACGGGGTGTCGTCCTACCAAAAGCAACACCGGGGCACGCTGTACTATTACCACAACACCGTCGTCAACCATCAGACCGGCGTCGCCGCGTTCTCGCTCCCGTCGCCCGACTACACCGGCACCAACGCCATTGCCGAGCGGGTCGATGCCCGGAACAACATCTTCTACACGGACAGCGCGATCAACGCGAACATCTACCAGGCGTTTCACCTGATCATCACCCCCGCGAGTCCGATCATCGACCTCGGCCTGAACTGGGTCAGCCCCGGCACGCTCAAGTTCTGGACCGGCCATCCGTCCGGCGCCATCGTCAACGGCTGGAGCAACCTCATCGTCGGCGATTACGCGGGCAAAAACGAACCTGGCTTCGCTTCCCTCGCCGCGTTCGACCACCACCTGACCAGTGGCGCTGACGCGATCGACGCGGCCGGCCCGCTTGCCCCCGCCGCGATTGCGAAAGGGGCGATCGCCAACCAGGAATATCTTGCACCGCAGTCCGCCGCGCCCCGCGTCGTGCTCGGCGCCAACGCGGATCTCGGCGCCTTCGAGACGAGCGCGGTCTACGCGCCTCCACCCGTCAACCATGCGCCCGTCACCCTGCCGCAGTCGTATAATGAGATCGGCACCGCGCCCCTCGCGATCGCCCTCGCGGCCACCGATGCCGACGGCGATCCGCTGACGTATAGTTTCACCGCGCCGAACCTGGTCGGCACGCTCACCGGCACGGCGCCGAACCTGATCTATACCCCACCGGCCGGCAGCGGCTCGGTGATGATTGGCTACAATGTGAACGACGGCAAAGTGACGTCCGCGCCCGGTTTTATTTTCGTCAGCTTCAACTCCGCGGCCAACCCGCCGCCGGTCGTCGCCCTCGTGAGCCCGGCGCCCAACACGGTCGTGGCGAAGTCCGCGCCGATCACGCTGACCGCCGGCGCGAGCGATCCCAATGGCATCAAGAAGGTCGAATTCTACATCGGCTTCAAACTCGTCGGCACCGCCTTGGCTGCGCCCTATACGATCGCGTGGAGCAGCGGCACGCCCGGCCGATACCAGATTGTGGCGAAAGCGTTCGACGCCCTGAACGCCGCCGCCTACTCGCCGCCCGTCATCGTGACGGTGCAGTAGACCCGGGGCGCTGTAGTTTGGCTTCTGGTGCGGCCGCCCAAAAACGAATGGTTCTCGGGGAGCCGGGCGCAGCCGCGTTTGAGCGCAGCGAAAACGCGGCTACGCGGCCCGCCCGACAGCCCAAAAGCGTGCCGACGCCTTAGAACCGTCCGTTCACGCCGCAGGTGATCGTGGTGAAATTGATGATCGTGCTCCGCATCCGATCGGGAATGCCCGTGTAGAGCCTCTGGGGTTCGTTGAACAGATTGGAGATGTCGACGGTCAGGTTGAGGTTTGAACGCACCTGATAGGCCAGACCGAGGTTCACGGTGTCGCGCGCAAAGCGATAGTAATTCAATGCGGGTGCCGTGGCCGAATAAGTCGATACGTGACTGCCCGTGAAATTGTACAGCACCCGGGTGCTAAAGCCACGGTACCGCCAGCTCAGGCTGGCATTGGCCGCCCGTGGAATAAAGCCGGCGAGCTGTCCGGTGCCACGGTAGGCGGCGCCGCCAAAATTACCGTGGGTTTCGAGGAGGGTGTAATTGGCGGATCCGCTGAGACCCTTGAGGAGGCCGGGCAGGAAGGTGAACTGTTGTCCGTAGCTGAATTCCCATCCCTGTACGATCGCGATGCCGGCATTGGACGTCGTCAGCCGCGTGAATCCGGCATACTCGCCGTTGTAACCGTTGTCGTTGCCGTTTTCGACGATGCCCGCGTTCACCCCGCTCACGATGTAATCCTCGATCGACTTGTGGAACCAGCCGACGGAGAGATTGCCCACCGGCTCGAAATAGTAGTCGAGGGTGAAGTCCCAGTTCTGGGCCATCTGCGGGAGGAGGCCGGGGTTGTTGATGGTGACGGTCTGGTTGGTCTCGTTCACCGACTCGTTGGGGAGGAAATTGGACATCGCCGGACGACCGAAGCTCGTGGACCAGCTCAGGCGGGTCCTGAGATTCGGCGTGATTTCGTGGGTCAGGTGGGCGCTCGGAAACGATTTTGTGTAGCTGCCCTCGGTCACGCGCTGCGTGTTGGCGTAATCGCGGGTGGCGGAACCCACCGGATCGGCCACCTGCTGCGCGGCGGTGCTGCCGAAGCGGGCGCGTACCCAGCCCCAGCCCTCGGTTTCGGTTTTCTCGACGCGCACGCCGGTGAGATAACCGGTGCGGCCCAACCAGCCCTCGCGGCCCAGCCGGCCCTGCGCCATGAAGTAGCCGGCGGTTACCGCCTCAGTGGTACCACGCCGGCCGGTATACTTGATCTGCTCCGCATAATAGCGGTCTTCGTTCCAGAGTGCGGGGGTGGCGGGCTGGCCCCCGCTCATGAACGGAGTCACTTCCCACATGGGGAGACGACGGCCGGTTTTGAGCGACTCCAGGGTGACGATGGAGGGATCGGATGGCAGCGCGGTCGTGCCAATATAGCTCCAGCGGCGGGAGAAGTTCTCCAGATCCGCCTCTTGCTCGCGCCAGGCGAAACCGACCTTGAAGGTCACCGGCACCGGCGTCTGCAACAGATAGCGGGCATTGCCGCGGGCCTGCCGGATCTGCTGGATATTGTGATTGGGCGTGACGGTGAGGCCGTTGGCGATCGGCCGGTAGTTGGCGGGGTCGGTCATGTCGGGCCCGGCGGTCTGGGTGAAGCGCGGAAAGAGATCGGACTCCGTGCGGTCGAGGATCCAGCCGACGTTGCTGATCCGGTTGGTGAGATAGCCGGCCTTGCCATTGCCGGCCCAGAGATTGTTTTGCGAGAGACCGGCAACGTAATCGAGCTGGAGCGGGCCAAATTCGTGCTCCGCCCCGAAGTCGGCCTGGTACGTGCGGACCAGGTAGTTGTTGGGCCCGGACTGCTTGACCTCGATGACCGAGCTGGGGACGGCGCGCACCTGCGTGATGCGGTTGGTGAAACCCGGGATCACGCCCGAGGTCGTGGCATTGGGCACGGTCGTGGCCGTCCCGGTATAGGCGCGCGATTCGTAAACGCGCCTGAATTTCTCGATGTTGTCGTTGGTCGTGAGATTGAGCGTGAATTTCGTGTTGGCGGAGTAACGGTAGTCCGTCTTCACGTTTATGCTCCTTTGCTTGCGGTTGTTGTAGTTATCCCACGTGCGATAACCCCAGACGTAGGCGGTCTCGGCGGTCGTGTTCTGAAAATCGCGGTCGGTCCCGAAACCGCCCACGCCGTTTTCGCTGTAGAACAGGTTGACGGCGACGCCGAGGTTGCGCTCGCCGCCGAGGATGCCGAACACCTCCTGGTAGCCGAGCGTGAACAGAGGGTGGGCGCGGTGCGCCTCGCGGAGCGGAACCTGTTCGGTGAAGGACGGCGCGATGCGGGCCGTCATGCTGTAGGTGAGGCGGCGCTTCTCCCTCATGTTGAGCGTCGAACGGGTCTTCATGTTGATCGTGCCGCCCAGCGAATCGGCGCCTTTGTCAGGCGTGTGGCCCTTGATCAGTTCGAGCTGCTCGAACATTGTGCCGGTGATGCTCTGCAACTGGAAACTGCGGCTCGTACCGAGGCTCGGGATGAGCCCACCGTCCACGGTCACGGTGTTGAGCTCGGAGCCCATGCCGCGCACGTTGAACCCGACCGCGAGGCCTTCGTCGCTGGGATTGCCCGCAATGCCGGGGAGGCGCATGACGACCTCTCCCGCGCTCATGTTGGGCAGGTTGCCGAACGAATCCATCGCGATGATGTTCTTCACGTTGTCGGCGTTGCGCTGCGCGGTGATGGCGGCGGCGTCACCCTCGCGTTCGCCCGTGACCCTGAATTCCTGGAGCATGTAGATGCCGCTGGTCAGGGCGAACTCCCGCACCGCGCGCTCACCCGTGGCGAGCGTCACCTGGTTGCGCATCGCATCGAGGCCGATGTAGGACGCGACCACTTCATGCGTGCCGGCCGGCACGCCCGCGAGCACGAAACGGCCCGTGTTGTCGGTGAACGCAGTCAGGCCGAGCTGGGGGATGCCAATTTTCGCGCCCTCGAGAAAGTTGCCCGTGGCGGCGTTGCTCACGGCGCCGGTAATCGTGCCGCCCTCGGCGGCGCGCACGAGCGGTGAAAGCGGCGCGAGTGCGAGCAGGACAAGCAGGGCCAACGGCCGCAGCCGGCGACCGGACCAAGTGGCGGGGACAGGGGTGTTTTGCATGGTTGTTTACGTGCGCGACGTTCTGGAAACGCACGTCGGTTGGTACATAGTTCACCAGGCCGGGCTCGGCGTCTGGCGTTGATCAGACGCGTCTTAAATAAGCGCTCCACATCCGCAAGCGAGCCATTTTCAAAATGCCGCCGCCGCCAAGGTTGCGCGCCCCCAGCGAGACAGCACAGCATGCGCCCTTCCGATGCCTGCACCGCGCTACCGCCATATCGTCTGGGACTGGAACGGCACCCTGCTCGACGACGTCGATTATTCCATCGCGTGCATGAACGGCCTGCTGTCCCGCCGCGGCCTGCCGCTCCTCGATCGGACGCGTTACCACGAGCTCTTCGATTTCCCGGTGCGCGATTACTATAACCGCCTCGGTTTCGATGCCGGGGGGGACAGCTTCGAGCAACTGAGCGTCGAGTTCATCTCGGCCTACGACGAGCACCGGTGGGACTGCCGCCTCCACCGCGCCGTCCCGGAAATTCTCGCCGCGGTCACCCGCGCCGGCGCCACGCAGTCGATCCTCTCGGCCTATCGCCAGAAAACGCTGCACGAAATCGTGGCGCACTTCGGCCTCACGCCCCACTTCATCCGCCTCACCGGGCTCGACAACATCTTCGCCCACAGCAAGGCCGATCTCGGCCGCGCGTGGCTCGACGAACTGGGACTGCCGCCCGCCGAGGTCCTCCTGGTCGGCGACACGTTGCACGATCTGGAAGTGGCGCAACACCTGGGGGTCGACTGTGTGCTCGTCGCCGCCGGCCACCATCCCGCCGCCCGGCTCCGCGCCCGGCACGACCGCGTCGTTGAAGATCTCACGGCCCTCCGCGATCGAATCTGGCCCTGAACCTTTCGGTTCCTTCCCGCCCCCAACGACCCAGTTTCGAGTAACCCAATGGGTTACCCGACCGGTGCAAAGCGGGCGGGCGGGCGGTGACGGCCGCCTGAAACCGGAACCCACTTCCCACCGCAGAGACCTCAATCCGGCCCGGCCATGACGGCTGACGCCGGGGCGGGAAGGATGTTTTTCGAGCCCCAATTCTTTCACTCGAAGCAGCGATTCCCCGGTTGTATCGCGCAGAGATCGAGGAAATCCGTGCGTGGATTGATGATTTTCTCGAAGACCAGCTTGAGTTGACCGATGAGGTCAAAGCCAGGCTGGATCAATCGCGCAGCGAAATCGCCTCTGGAAATTACACGACACGCCAGCCGAAGTGAGCCGTGGCGACGGCGCTCCAAATCTGGTCGCCAACCACCGCGAGATTTACCGGCAAAGCTGATTATACCCGGCGACCCAATATTTCGCGGGTGTACCTTCGATCCCGCCGCTCACGCGGCGGGCTACGCCTTGATGGTAGCCCTGCGCGTGAGCGCAGGGACGCCTTGATCCGCAAACAATTCTGGCGCCAAGAATAACCCCGGCGCGCCGCTACCCGGCGGGAGCCTCCACCAGCGTCGCCCGGGCCGCGCCGGCCGCGTCGATCGTCGCCAACCGCAAGACCTGAAGGTGCGCCGTCTGGCCCGCCAGCAGCCCGCGCAACGCGTCCACGTCGTCGTGCTCCTCGGTCACCTCGTGCCCGAAACTCAGATACGTCACGCGAAACGCCGTTTCGCCGGGCTCGAGCCGGCGCAGGGGATCGCGCGCCGCACCGGGGACCCGCAGCGCACCGGGCTTGCGCTTCGACCGCTGATCCGAAGGCAGCGGCCGCCGCTCGAACGGATACGGTTCACCCAGGAGCTTCGCCGCCGTCTGCTCGCACGCATGAATGCGCACAAACAGCGCCTCGCGTTCGAGGAGCAGCTGGTTGACGCGAATCTGTTGGGCGGTGGCCACCGAATCGGTTCTCAGCGAAAAACGGACCCCGGCCTCACGCTTTCGGCGCCGCGGTCGGAGTCGCCGCCGGGTTCTCGCCCTCGGCCTCGTCGCCGGTCGCGGAGCGGGCGGCGGCCTTCTTGCCGGGAGCGCCACCGCGGGTGACCGATTCCGCCTTGGGATCGAAGCCCGCGACCGGCAGCGGCGGCGGCGGGAACGGGAACAGCCCCGGTTCGCCCATGACCTCCTCGACCTGGGTCTCGAGAGCCGCAATCCGGTCGTAGGCGCGCTGACGCTCCTCGATGAGCTGGTCGATTTTTACCCGGGCTTCGAGGGCCTGCCGGATGACCTCCGCCTCGGCACCGAGGACGATGTCACGAAAAGTGAGGGGTGAGTTTTTTTTAGCCATGATGGTTTACTGCCAGAAGACGCGTTTGAGTTTGTCGAAAAGTCCGGGCGTGGAGCGCGCGATAAACTTGGGTGCGGGTCGCGGTGCCATCGGCATGTCGACGGCCGCCCGCGCCGACAGGCGCACGGGCGCAATCGCGTGCGCGCGCAAGGCGGCCGCCGCGGCGCCGGCCCGCGCGGCCTGCAAGGTGCGGGCAGCGTCCGCCACGCCGGGGGCGGGATCGTTCAGCCGCTCCGCCAGCAAATCGTCCGAGGCCCGCGGATGCCGCAGCGCGGCGAGCCGCACCACTGGCGCCGGATCGCGCGCATAATCCCAGAGATCGGCGGATCGCAGCGCGAAACATCCCGCCACGCCCAGCGCGCGCACCGAGGGCAGCGGATCGGCGAGCAACGTCTTTGCCACCTCCGGCACCAACTCGCCCGTGGGCCGCTGCTGGATGGCCCAATGCCCGCGAAACTCCGGGCTGTGCCCGAGCAGGAACTGCACGAGGTCGCCTTCGAGCACGTCGCGATACGCCAGCGCGGCCAGCACGGCCGGATGGCGCGTCGCCGCCAGTTCCTGCACCAGATCGAGCGGCACGGCGGGATTGCCCGCCAGGGCCGCGCACACCAAAGCCTCGGCCTGGCCGACAAAGAACCGCGCGATTTCCTCATCGAGCGAGAGATTCCGCGCCAGCACCTCGCGCACCTCGATGGCCGCATCCTGCGCCAGCACGTTCTGCAGCGGCCGGGCCAGCAATTCGCGCCCCGCCACCCACGCGCGCTCATCGGCTTCCCCGCGCGTGGCCAGGAAGAAAAGGTCGACCTCGTCGAATTTGCCCGCGTCGCGCACCTTCCGCCGCACGGCCGCGTGCGGCGACTGCACCAGCACACGATACACGCCCGCCGGGAGATCGCTGCGCCGCGTCAACGCGAGCTGGATTTCCTCCTCGTCGCTCGCGGCCCAGCCGAGCAGCACCTCCTCCTCGACCCGCGCGATCGCCACGGTGTGCAGGCGCACCACGCTGCTCGCATCGGTGGCGAGCACCAGCGCCACCTGTTTCGGCAGCGCCGGAAACGCCGCCACCCGCAGCCGCACGGTCGCGTCCGGGTCGGCCACGAGCAGCGCCAGGTGCGGCAGACGCAGCGATGGATTCGTCGCCAGCGCCCGCCGCACCTCGCGCTGGGGATCGTCGGCCAGCGTGATCAGCTCCCGCAGCGGGATCTGCGGATGCAACGCCGCCTGCGCGCGCACGCTCGCGTCGGCGTGGGCCGCAAACCCGGTCAACAGATGCGGTGGCGTGCGGGGATTGGTCGCCAGCAGCCCCAGCACCGCCGGATCGGGCGCCGCCTGCGCCAGCACCTCCAGCAGGTGGCTGGGCGAAAGGGGATACGCCGCCACGAACTGTCGCGCCTCGGGGACGTCCATGCGTTCGCTCAACTCCTGCAGCAACCGCGACGGCACCGGCGGCTTGCGCAACGCGATCACCGCCCGCCGCACGCCGTCGCGGCGGATGAGCTCGAGGAGCGAGGCGATGGAATGGATTTCGGCTGCCATCGTGGTGGTCCGCTCAACCGAGCTTCAGCTCCCCCGGTTGCACGTAGATTTCACGCGGGTTGTTGCCCACCTGGGGCCCGATGTAGCGGCGCCGCTCGAGCTCCTCCATCAGCGTCGCGGCGCGGTTGTATCCGATTTTCAATCGCCGCTGCAGATAACTCGTGCTCGCCCGACCGTGCGCCGCGATGACCTCGAGCGCTTCCTTGATCATCGGATCCGCGCCCGCGACCACGAGGCCCCCGCCGTCGCCTTCGGCCCCGCCCGGCGCATCCTCCGGCCGCAGCTCCATGCGGTAGCGCGGCTGCAACTGCGCCTTCAGCGCACTCACCACCCGCTCGATTTCCGCGTCGTCGACGAAGGGCGCCTGCAACCGCTGCAGCCGGCCCAGGCCCGGCGGGCTGTAAAGCATGTCGCCCCGCCCCTGCAGCGCCTCCGCACCCTTGCCGTCGAGGATGGTGCGGCTGTCGATCTGCGACGCCACCTGGAACGCGATCCGGGTCGGGTAGTTCGCTTTGATGACGCCCGTGATCACGTTCACGCTCGGGCGCTGCGTCGCCAGCACCGTGTGCAGGCCCACCGCCCGTGACATCTGCGCCAGCCGGGCAATCGGCGTCTCCACGTCGGCCGCGGCCGTCATCATCAGGTCGGCGAGCTCATCGATCACGAGCACGATGTAGGGCAGCCGGGCGAAGCCGCCGGCCACCGCCTTGGCGTTGTAGCCCGCGAGATTGCGCACGCCCTTTTCCGCCAGCACCTCGTAGCGGCGCTCCATCTCGCGCACCAGCCACTTGAGCGCCTGGCACGCCTGCTTCGGCTCCGTGACCACCGGATGAATCAGATGCGGCAGGTCGCGGTAAATCGCGAACTCGACGATCTTCGGGTCGATCAGCACGAGCTCGAGCTCGTCGGGCCGGTACCGATACACCAGCGAGAGGATGAGATTGCTGATGCAGACGGATTTGCCGCTGCCGGTGGCGCCCGCGATCAGCGCATGCGGAGCCTTCGCGAGATCGCACAGCACCTGCCGGCCGGCGATGTCGACGCCGAGCACGAGCGGCAGCTCGGCCGTGGTGGTCCGCCACGCCGCCGACTCGAATGCCCCGCGCAACGCGAGCGGCGTCGCGCTGCGGTTCGGAATCTCGACCCCGACAAAGCTCTCCCCGGGAATTGGCGCCTGGATGCGGACCGCGTTGGCCAGCATCGCGAGCGCGATGTTTTTCTCGAGCGCGGCAATCGATTCCACCCGCACGCCGAAGCCCGGCCGAACCCGGAACTGCGTCACGCGCGGGCCCACGATCGCATCGTAGACAAACGCATCGATGGCGAAGCTGTCCAAGGCGTCCTGGAGCTGGCGTTTGCTTGCGTCGAGCTCCTCCGGGCTCACATACACCTGCTCGGTCGCCGCCGGCGGACGCAGCAGGTCGAGCGACGGCAGCCGGTAGCCCGCCAAATCCTCGCTCGAGAACGGTTGCGGTGGCTCCACGATCGCGATGGCGGGTGCGGTTGCGGCTTCCCCGGTCGCCGGATCTGCTGCCGCCTCCAGCGCCTCGGCTCCCCGCTCCCGGGCGGTCTGGCGCAACTCCGCCAGGTGGTCGAGGGCATCGTCGAGCTGGTCGCGATGCCGCGCCTGCAGGCTGAGCCGTTCCTTTTGCCGCTCCTCCAACTCTTCCGTCCATCGTGCCAGCAACTCGCTGTCCTCCTGCATCCGGGCCTGCACCGCGGCCTCGTGCGCCGACAACTCCGGCGCAGCCGGACGGGCGGAGGTGTGGTGGGAGGATGCGGGTTCGGACACGTGGTGAAGGAAAAGAGTGGCGGTTTATGAACGGTGCCCGCCGCACTGCAAGCGATGGATGACGTTTGCGGTTAGCAATCTTGTTTCGGGCGTCAGTCCCGGGTCGGGACCGGGCCTTTTTCAAGAAACAGCTCCGTTGTACCCCGTCGCGTGAGCGGCGGGATTGCGGGGGTCCCTGCGCACACGCGCAGGGCTACGAAAACCGTCGTTTCTTCCCGTCCGGACCAAAACGCGTTTTGCGGTTGGGGCTCCCGGAAATCTGCGACCAGCCTTGAATTTGGCGCAGAGTTCATACTGCTTACTCCACGATGAAAAAACTCCTTTTGGCGGGCGTGACGATTTTGGCGCTGGTCAGCCTCCGTGGCATCGCCGCGAGTCCGGGCGGCGGATCCAAATCGGCTGCGTCGGCCCAGGGCGGTGGCATCACCGGCCGGGTGGTCGAGACCATGAATGCGGCGAGCTACACCTACGTGCTGGTCGATACCGGGTCGAAAAAGGTGTGGGCGGCGGCGCCCCAGTTTGCGGTCAAGGCGGGCGATGCGGTGGCGGTGGCCGAGGCCATGCCGATGGCCAACTACCACAGCAAGACGCTGAACCGCACCTTCGATGTCGTCTATTTCAGCGGCCAGGTGACGGTGAACGGTGCCCGGCCCGCCGCGGCGGTGGCGGAGTTGCCGAAGGACCATCCGGCGACCACGCGGGCGGCGGGACCCGTCGCGCCGGATCTATCCGGGATCAAGCGCGCGACCAATGGCCAGACCGTGGCCGAAATCCACGCGGGCAAGGCGACGCTCGCCGGCAAGCCGATCGCGGTGCGCGGTCGGGTGGTGAAGTTCAACGCGATGATCATGGGCAAGAACTGGCTGCACCTTCGCGACGGCTCTGGCGCGGACGGCACGAACGACCTGACCGTGACCACCGCTGCCCAGCCCAAGGTGGGCGATCTGGTGCTGGTCACGGGCGTGCTCTCAGCCAACCGCGATTTCGGCTCCGGCTACAAATACGGCTTGATCGTCGAGGATGCGACCGTGGCGGTGGAGTGAGGCCCGGCGCCAGCCGGGTCCAGGCGGTTGAGAGCTGAGAGTTGAGTGACTGTAGGGGCGTCGCTTGCCGACGCCCGTCATACGACGAGGAAGAGGGC
>JBIJCX010000026.1:0-46513 GCA_044344465.1 Opitutaceae bacterium | reverse complement strand
GGCCATAAGCGCGTCCGTCGGCCGGCCGCGCGCGGAGCGCCCGGCCCACCTCTTTGACGGCATGGATCCGGGAAAGGTCTGACCCCCTCGGGCGCGTCCCCTGGATCGGGCACGGGGAAGAACACGTGGCGGGCGGGGTCGCGGCCTCCTACGAGCGGTGACAGGGGAATGGGGACAGAGGAATCAAGGCCGGGAAATTTGGGTATTATTCCTCTGTCCCCATTCCCCTGTCAGCCCGCGCGCACGATGCAATCGGCGATCTTCTTGTGCTCCGCAGTGCGGCCCCACTTGGCGTCGAGTTTGTCAGGTGATCGGAAATTTCCATGTGGAGAGAGATTAAGAGAAAGAGGAAAGAGAAAGTGGAAAGAGAAAGATGGCCGGGCCTGGTTCACCTTCGGTGGCGGTTTCTGCGTGCCGAATCATCCAGGCCACCTTCTCCCCTCACGGCGCTGGCAGGACTTCGATCTCCCGCACCGCGGCCGGGTCGCGCCGGGCGGGACGGGGATCGTACCAGCGGTCGCGTGGCGCGGGCGCCTGGAGGTCGAGCCAGGATCCGATTCGCTGGCGGAGCGCGACCAAGGTGTGATGGGCAGCGGTTCCATATAGCGACGTGCCAGCGTCGGCTTCGGACTTCTTTTCGAGTTCGGGACGCAAACCCGGTTCGGCGAGAACCGCGGCCCCGACCGCGGCGCGGCCCTGGCCGGACAGGCTGGCATACAGCGTGAGGTATTCGGTGAGTTGCTGGCCGGCGCGAAACGCCTTCAGCCGCAAACTCGGCACCGGGCCGTCGGGCGTCGGGTAAAAAAGCGCGAGGTGATCCGGTGTCTTCCACGCCTCCGCCTTGCCGATCGTCTGCCACGGCACGACGCCGTCCGCCCCGAGCGCCCACGTCTCAACGCACCAGGCGGCGGGCATCGTATTCGGTGTGCCGATGCGGTTGGCCGCACCGTACATATAGACCAGGTTGCCGAACCGCGCCGCGCGCTTCATCACGCGCTCCCGATAGGTCCGCAGGACGCCGCTCACGACCTCGGCGCTCGTGACCCCATCGAGCAGGTCGCGCTGCCATTCCGGCCGGGAAATGTCCGCCCGAAACGTGAACCGCGCCCCGGGATGCGGCTGCACGCCACGCCAGAACTCCAGCCCGAATCGGCGCAGCGCCCAGAAGTCCTGCGTGTTCACCGGCTCATCGAGAATCCACGCCGCCGAGCTGGCATCCCACCGATTCCCACGGTCGCGTTTGAAGTACACCTTGTTGTTCAGGTAAAACTCAAACATCGGCTCCGTCCAACCCTTCGCCGCGAAGTGGGCCGCAAACTGCGCCGCCGCCGCACGAAATTCGCGCCAGTAGTCGTCGGGGTAGGCGGACTCGATCCAGTAGCCGCCGCGAAAGTGCCTCTCGTGATCCATCGGCCAGTTTTCATTCAGCGGCAGGTAGAAGGCGTCGACCGGCACGCCCGCGCGCGGCAGATCGCGAAAGGCGGACCCGTCGAGGAGCGGACCGAACTCGGCGTCCCAGGCCGTCCAGTCCCAGGAGCCATCGGCGCGGAGGCCAGGAGCAAATTTCCGCTCCACGCGGCCCGTCCAGCCGTACGGCAGGCGGTTGAGCACCGTGCGATGCTCGTGGGCGAGGCGGTAGTAGTCGCGTTCGTGCCCGGGCAAGCCGTAGCAATTCATCTGCGGGATAAACGAGAGCCGGTCGGGCAAGGTGAAATTCCACACCGTCACCCCGAATGGCACGACGAGTTCCCCGACGCGCAGGGTGCCCGCGTGCCGGCCTGCCGGGGCGTCCTTCGAGATGGCGATTTCAATGAAGGTGCCAACCTCAACTCCGGCGGCACGCGGCCAAGCGCCGGCACGACCGATCGGCACCACCGGGTCCACCTGGCCCGCGACCGTGGGCATGGAAAAGAGCGCGGCATTCAGCCCGGACAACGTCACGCGAACGGAGGCGTCCGCATCGACCGAAAAACCGATCGTCTCGTTGCGCGCGGCGAAAAACTCCAGGGTCGCGAGTGGTTCGCCAAATTCATCGCGGCACGTGATGGGCCGTCGTTCAATAACGGACGGAGCGGACCTGAGCACCGGCAACGCACCGGGGGCCAGGGCAGATTTCTTCGCTGTGCCTGCCGCCACCGCTTCAGCGGCAACCCCTTCCTCCAGCCAGAGCGTGAAGTAGGGCGCGGTCTGACGCGGCCCTTCGCGGCTGGCGAAATAGCGGTTGGGAAAAGACCGGTAGTGAATCGTATTGCCGTCGCGGGTGTATTCGCTCCCCACGTCGTCCATCACGCAGAAGCCGTGGCTGCGGCCATCGAGCCGGGCCTGCACGACGTCGGGCGCAACGGGGATCACCTGCCAGCCATCAGGATCGCGCGCTCGCGCGTCGCCGAAGCCCCAACTCGAGCCGCCATTGCCGTTAATGATGCCCGTGATGTCCGGCCCATCTCCACCCCAGCGCTTGTCGTCCGTTCGCGCCCAGCCAAAACTGCTCGCCCCGGATGTCTTTGCATAACCGGTGCCGCGGCCCTCGACCCACTCGTCAGCCACGGTCGACACCGTCACGCGCCCGAGCGTCTCCGGATTTTCCGCGTGCACGTGCAGCTGCGCGCGCACGATCCGCTTTCCGCTCCAGGGCGCCGGATCGAGGTCGATGAGGAAAAATTCCTGGATGCCCTTGAGCTTGAGTTTGCCCGAAGCCCCGTTGTTGCCCTCGCGCTCTTTTTCGTAGGACGAAATCCACAGGTCTCGCGTCACCTCGACGCGTTGGGGCAAAGGTGCGGCGGAAGCGACCGAAAACAGCAGCCCAAGCGCGGACAGTCGCAACAGCATCCTCATCGCCCGAGAGTCCAGCCTTGTCGGAGTCCGCTGACAAACCTTACGCGCGAGATTTTCCGCCATGGCGGAAAATCTCACTGGCCCAAGCCTGGCGTGAACTGCGCCGGCGCGGGCATGCGCCCTCCGCTGCCGGGCGCATCCCACTTTCTGGACCATCGTGATTCTCAGGCGTGTTCGCCCGGTTCGTAGTTCCGGCTTCAGCCGGTCTCGGCGGGTGCTCTGGCCGTCTAAAGACGGAACTACGAACAACGTTGTCCAGAAAGTGGGATGCGCCCTCTGCTGCCAGCGGTTCGTGATGGCCCTTGCCTGCTGCCGCACGAATCTCTATCGTTTTACTGATAGCTGAAGCCATGAATGGTAAGAACGGCTTATGACGCGTTCAGCGACGAACCGCCGTGGCCCAACCCAAGTCTGCTCATGAACCAAAATCCGCCCGCCACCTCTGCCCGGACCGCGCCGGTTGTTTCGCGCCGGGAATTCCTCGCCGCCTCGTCGGCTGCGCTCGTTGCCAGCAGCATCTGCCCGACGGCCGCCAATGCCGCCGCATCCAGTGCCGATACGAAACTCGCGCTGCTCGGCGGCAGCAAAGCCGTCAAGACGCCACCCACCCAGCGGATCCGCTGGGGCGACTTGGAACGTGAGCGCCTCAACGCGATGCTCGGCCAGGACTCGCTCTTTTACTGGAAGGGTCCGCAGACGACGCTCGCCCTTGAGCGTTTCCGAAAAATGTACCCGCTGAAATACGCCCACACCTGCTCCTCCGGCACCGCGGCCCTCCACATCGCCGTCCTTGCTGCCGGCATCGGCCCCGGCGATGAAGTCATCACGTCGCCCATCACCGACATCGGCACCGTCATCGGCGTCATTTACCAGCAGGGTGTTCCCGTCTTCGCCGACCTCGGCGCGGGCACCTACAACCTGGATCCCGCCGACGTCGAGCGGCGCATCACGCCGAAGACGAAGGCGATCATCGCGGTCCACCTCTGCGGCAACCCGTGCGACCTGCACGCGTTGAAGGCCATCGCCGACAAACACAAGCTGGTCCTGATCGAGGACAGTTGTCAGTCGTGGGGCGCGAAGTTTCGCGGCCAGCCCATCGGCACGATTGGCCACATCACCTGCTTCTCGCTTCAAGTCACCAAGCACATCACCTGCGGCGACGGTGGCGTGGTCGCATCGAACGACGAGCGTTTCGGCCCGCTCCTGCAGAAATGCGGCGACAAAGGCTCGGACCGCAGCAAGCCCGGCGGCGGGTTCCAGATGTTCGCCACGAACTACCGCATGAGTGAGCCGCAAGCCGCGGTATTCGCCGCGCAACTGGAGCGGCTCGAAGGCATCGCCAGCAAGCGCGCCCGCCTCGGCAATTTGCTGACCGAAAAAATCGCCAACATCCCCGGCGTGCGACCCCATCAGGTGCACCCCGAAGATCGCTGCGTTTATTGGTTCTACTTCTTCCGCATGGATCCGAAGGCGTTTCGGTGCAACCGCGCCGAATTCGTCAAGGCCCTGGCGGCCGAGGGCGTCCAATGCGGCGCCGGTTACATCGCCGTACCGCTTCACCGCGAACCGGTGTTCCTGAAGCACGGCTTCTTCGCCGGGCGCTGGCCGGTGCGCGAAATGGGCCTCACGACGATGGATTACTCGAAGCACGAGACCCCCGAGGTCGAGGCCATCTTGAAAACTGGCATCCGCATCGTGATTCAGGAAGGCATGACCGAAGACTATATCCTCAGCGCCGCCGAAGCGGTGCGAAAGGTCGCGAAGCACTACGCGAAGTGAGTGGCGGTCCGGTCCCGGTGCTGACCAACGGGTTGAGGACGTGCTCAGGCGTAAGAAATCAACCGCAACCGCAAGACGGGTTTTTGCACCGGACGGGAAGGAACGTCGTTCCCGTGATCCGAGGTGGGCCGTGCGCTCCGCGCGCGGCCATTTCTTTCGTTGGATCATTCTTTTTCATGCCCAGGCCGCGCGGAGCGCACGGCCCACCCTCAAGCAATAGCTGTTTCCTGGAAGTCGAGGGTTGAAAGTTGAGAGCAAATCCAGACGGTAAATTCCATTTTCAGGCGTGCTGGCGGGAGTTTCAATTTACATAGGTAGGCCCTCGCGGGCTTTCCCTGTTTCACCACCGGACATGCGGGTCCGCATCCGGCGGTTCGGTGAAGCAAAGTCAGACTGAGGCATGGAACTTGGGCAGACCGTGAGCGGCGAACCATTTGGTGGGGAAGAGCTGGTGGAGCAGCGGAGTACGGCTGAGGTGCCATGGGCCGTCGGAGGAGCCGGCTAACTGAGCCGCTTCCGTACGGTCGGCCCCGCGTTTCACCAACTCGGCGAAGCGCGTGGCGCCGCATTTCCAATGTTGCCAGATCAATCCCCGCAAGCGACGACGCGTCCATTCCGCCAGTGCCGTCAACACCGTGGGGGTTTGGCAGAACCGGAAGTAGCCGAGCCAACCATTCAGGTAACGCGTCAACTCGGCCATGGTGGCTTGGAAGTTGGCGCGGCCTTTCTGGGTGATTTCGCGGATTCGGTCCTTGGCTTTCGCCAAGGCCTTCGGCGCGATGCGTCGCTTCGTGTCTTTACCCCGCGTGAAGCTGAACCCGAGGAACTTGCGCTCCCAGGGTCGGGCCACCGCGCTTTTGACGCGATTAACCTTCAACTTCAGTTTGCCCTCGATGAACTCGATTAGGTTTTCAAACGCGTTGGTCGCCGCACGCTCACTGCGCAGGTACACATTACAGTCACCTTCCTGGTTGAATGACATGCTCAGCATACGCAAAAAGGGCCCGGATTGCTCCGGGCCCCATTTTGGGTTTGTAGCGTCTTCAGTCGGTCTTAACCGCGACCGAAGAGCCGTTTCCAGCTCACGCGGTAGTCCAAGGCCGCCACGCTCAGGAGCGCGACGACACAGGAATATCCAATTAACGACTCCGCAGAAACCGGGGAACGGAAAGAAAGCACGAGCGCGGCGACAGCGATGAGGCTGGAGAGGACCGCCAGGAGGATGTTCTTATTCATGTTTGGTATGTGGGTTGCCGAGCCCAGATTGGGTCGACGGCGCAGAGTATAGGGCCAAAACTCGATAGTTGAAATCGTCACTTCCTATCGCTTCCATCGTTCCTGCCTATGGAACTTCACCAGCTTCGCTACTTTGTCGCAGTCGCCGAGACGGGGAACTTCACGCGTGCAGCCGAGCGCGCACACATATCGCAACCCTCTTTGAGCCAGCAGATAATGAACCTGGAAAAGGAGGTCGGCCATAAACTTTTCCACCGCCTGGGGCGCAAGACAGTCCTAACCGAAGCCGGGACCACCTTTCTGGAGCGGGCGCGCCGCATCCTCTTTGAAGTCGAGAACGCCGCCCGAGAACTCAGCGATCATCCGGGCCTGGGCCGGCGAATCACGGTTGGAGCGGTGCAAACGGTGATGCCCTACCTCATCGCACCGCTCATTGCGCGGTGCCGCGAGCAGCATCCGAACTTGCTAATCGATGTTCGTGAAGACTTTCGAAGCAATCTCGTCCGTGGTGTAGTCGAAGGGGATCTCGATCTGGCGATCGTGCCGCTCCCGGTGAAGGACCATCGGCTGTCGATTGAGCCACTGCTCACGGAACCGTTGTTGTTGGTCGTCGGGAAAAAGCACCCGATTGCCAGCCGCACCGAGATGAACATCAACGACTTGGTCGAAGAGACCTTTATCTCGTTGGGCGATTCAAGCACGCTCGCCGCGCAGATTCGGGCGTTTTTCGGTGACCATCACTTTCAGCCGCGGATCGGTCTGCGCTGTGCGCAGGTCGCCACCCTCAAGCTCTTCGTGGCGATGGGCCTCGGCATTTCGATTCTGCCCCAAGTCGCGCGGGTGGCGGATGATCGCGACACCCTGACCTACCTGCGGCTCACCGGCAGCGAGCCGCACCGGGAACTCGTGGTCATCCGGCATCTGCAACGATACCAGAGCCGAGGGTCCGAGCAGTTTCTGGCCCTGCTCCGTGAGCATGCCGGCGGGCGCGGCAAGGACAACGGCGGCGAACCGGGCGCAGTCGTGATTTGACGGTGAGGCAGACCCAACCGAAGATTCCTCGCCGATCGGCAAAATCCGTCTCGCTCCCTTGCCGGCCTGAAACGCAGCGATGCCATTGAACCACGATGGGCAGGGATGAATTGTTCCAGTCAAGTGCCCGGGTAGGTTGCCAGCCCGGCCCATCGTCGTCAGCTTGTCCCCGTGTCAACCGCCACCCACACCAAGCCCGACGCCGCCCGCCCGGCCCGGCTTCGGACTGAACTTCTCGCCCCGGCGGGAGATTGGGACTGCGCGCGAGCGGCGGTCGAAAACGGGGCGGACGCCATCTACTTCGGGCTCGAACGCTTCAACGCCCGCATGCGCGCGAAGAACTTCACGCAGGGCGATCTGCCCGCGCTGATGGAGTTTCTCCGCCGCCGGGGCGTGCGGGGCTACGTCACGTTCAACACGCTCGTCTTCACCAACGAACTGGCCGAAGCCGAGGATTACCTGCGCACGATCATCGCGGCCGGGGTCGATGCCGCGATCGTCCAGGACATCGGCGCCTGCCGGCTGATTCGCGCGCTCTCGCCGGACTTCCCGATCCACTGCTCGACGCAGATGACCATCACGAGCGCCGCCGGCGTGGAATTCGCGCGCGAGCTTGGCGCGCAACTCGTCGTGCTGGCGCGCGAGAATTCGATCCCCGATATCGAAAAGATTCAAACCGCGCAGCGGGCAACCGCCGCCACCGCTCCGGCCTCGGGCACGGTCGCCGGACAGCCGCTCCTTCCCCTGCCGCTGGAGGTGTTTGTCCATGGCGCACTGTGTGTCGCCTATTCTGGCCAGTGCCTCACGAGCGAGGCGCTCGGCGGCCGCTCGGCCAACCGCGGCGAATGCGCCCAGGCCTGCCGCATGCCCTACGATCTGATCTCGGACGGCCGCAAGGTGGACCTCGGCGACCGCAGGTATCTGCTCAGCCCCCAGGATCTCGCCGGCATCGACGTGCTGCCCGAACTCGTCCACGCCGGCGTGGCCTCGCTGAAAATCGAAGGTCGGCTCAAGTCGGCTGAATACGTCGCGAGCATCACCCGCGTCTACCGGCAGGCGCTGGACAAGGCGATGGCGGCGATGGCGGAGAGTTCAGAGTCGAGCGCTGAGCGCCCATCGCCGCCGGGCGCCCCCGACTCGCTCACCTCCGCCGCCGCACGCTACGAACTCCAGATGGCCTTTTCGCGCGGGCTTTACACCGGCTGGTTCCGCGGGACGAACAATCAGGAACTCGCGCACGCCCGCTTCGGCACCAAGCGCGGCGTGTTTCTCGGCGAAGTGACGCGCGTCGAGCACGAGACGGTCGCGCTCCACCTCGTCGCGCCCCTGAAGCCGGGCGACGGCATCGTCTTCGACGCGGGCAAGCCGGACGAACGCGAAGAGGGCGGCCGCGTGTATCAGGTCGAACCGCACGCCGCGACGCGCGAGGGCCGGGCCGGCGAGACCGTGCTGCGCTTCGGCGACGGCGACATCGACTGGCGCCGCGTGCACGCCGGGCAGCTTGTTTGGAAGACCAACGATCCGGCGCTCGATCGCGAGCTCCGCGGCACCTTCGCGGGCACGCAAATCCGCTTCCAACGCCCGATTACGCTCGAGGTGCACGGCCGCGCCGGAACACCGCTCACGCTGATCGCCAATGACGGTGACGGCCAGGTGGTGAAGATCGCGTCCGCCGTGCCGCTCGCTCCGGCGGAAAAACAACCGCTTTCGCCTGCCCGGCTGCAAGAGCAACTGGGGCGGCTCGGCGGCACGCCGTTCAAGCTCGGCGGGCTGACCTCGTGGCTCGAGGCCGACGTCATCCTCCCCGTGAGCGAACTCAACCGGATGCGCCGCGAGCTGGTCGCCGAGCTCGAACGCCTGCGCCGGCAGCCGCGGCGGTGGCAGACGGCGGCATTGCGGATGCCGGATTTCGGATCGCGCCGTGCCGAGTCCCGGCCGCCGGAGCTGATCGCCGTGATCCGGCTGCTCGGACAACTCGACGCCGCCTGGCACGCCGGCGCCCGGACGATCTACTGCGAATTCGAAAATCCGAAATTCTACCGCGACGCCGTGGCTCGATTCCGCGAACTCCAGGCCTCGGCCCCGGCGAGTCCGCCGGCCGAGGGCCAAAGTCCGCAATCCAGCACGATCTGGGTGGCGCCGCCGCGGGTCTTCAAGCCGGGCGAAGAGTGGATCCTGAAACAGGTCCGATCGTGCGAGGCCGACGGTTACCTCGTGCGCAATTACGATCACCTTGCCTTCTTCGCCGCCGACCGGAAACGCGGCGACTTTTCGCTCAACGTCGCCAACCCGTGGACCGCCGACTACTTTCGCGACCGCTACGGGCTGGAACGGGTGACGGCGAGTTACGATCTCAACATCGGCCAGCTTGAAGCGCTGCTGCGCGCGGCGCCGGGCGCGTGGTTCGATCTTACGATTCACCAGCACATGCCGATGTTTCACATGGAGCACTGCGTGTTCTGCGCGTTTCTCTCCCACGGCAAGGACTACCGGGACTGCGGCCGACCGTGCGACACGCAGGTCGTCACGCTGCGCGATCGCGTCGGCGCCGAGCTGCCGCTGAAGGCCGACGCCGGCTGCCGCAACACAGTCTTCAACAACCGCGCCCAGACCGGCGCCGAGTACGTCGGGCGGCTGCTGGAGCTGGGCGCGCGCAGCTTTCGGGTGGAGTTCGTCAACGAGCCGGCCGACGAGGTGACGCGCACGCTCATCCGTTACGGCCAGCTGATCCGCGGCGAAATCACCGGCGCCGATCTGTGGCGCGAACTCAAGCTCATCAACCAACTCGGCGTGACCCGCGGCCAGATGGAAGCCGCCCCCCAAGTGATCACGAAGAAACTTTAGGCCGCGTCAGGCGCTTTGCCCGCGGCGCCGGCGTGTAGGGCAGGTCTTTGACCTGCCCAAGGAGCCCTCACCGTGTGAATGGGCACGTCAAAGACCTGCCCTACCTCGGATCCAGTCCGCATCCAAAAGTGCATGACACTCTCCCATGCGCGCTTTCAGACGCTCCGTGACCGCAGGCGGCGCACCTCGGAATTGACACCGCGCGCGGGGGTTGCTTGGTTCCGCTGCGTCGCCCGAGACGGGCCCAACCGCAACCGCCAACCTCTACCGAAATATGAACGAGATTGTACCCACCCATCCCTCGCTCCCGGCAGTTGGCCCGGACGCGCGTCTCTGACGCGGGTCCATTTCGCGTTATCGAAAAAACAGGCCGCCTGACCGGGCGGCCTTTTTGTTTCTCGGCCATCGCGCGTCCGCGCCGGGCCTTCGGCGACCAGCCTTCGTCGCCTGCACTCCGTCCTCCGTCTTTCATCGTCTGTCCGCGATCCACCACTTTTCGTTTTCCGCTTCCCATGCAACTCTCCTCCCTCGGTTGGGACGATTTTTTCTCCACTCACTTCCAGCCTTTCGCTCTCGACGGTTTTGTGCCCGCGCGCGTCACGCTCGAGCACAAGCACGCCTACGAATTGCTCTCCCCCGACGGCGAGTTCGCCGCCGGGTGCACGGGCCGGCTCCTGCACGACTCAACGTCGCGCGCCGATCTGCCCGCGGTCGGCGACTGGGTCGTCGTTCGCCCGCGTCCGCATGAAGCCCACGCCGATATTCACGCCGTGCTGCCGCGCCGCACCAAGTTTTCCCGTCGGGCCGCCGGCGATGGCGCGGTCGAACAGATCTTGGCCGCGAATGTCGACACCGTGTTCCTCGTCACCGCGCTCGATCAGAATTACAACCTGCGGCGAATCGAGCGCTACCTCGCCGTCGCCTGGGAAAGCGGCGCGCAGCCCGTCATCGTGCTCAACAAGGCCGATCTGCGCGCCGACCCCGTTGCCGCGCGCCAAGAGGTGGAGACGATCGCGATCGGCGCCCCGGTCCTCGCTCTGAGTGCCGCGACGGGCGATGGCCTCGAGACCCTCGCGCCATGGCTGTTACCCGGCCGCACGGTCGCGCTGCTCGGATCCTCCGGGGTGGGAAAGTCCACGCTCATCAACCGGATCATCGGCGCGGAGCGACAGACCATCCGCGCCATGAGCGATGCCGTCGGCAAAGGCCGGCACACCACGACTCATCGCGAACTGATTGCCAGCCCCTCGGGCGTGCTCGTGATGGACACCCCCGGCCTGCGCGAGCTGCAATTGTGGGACGTCGAGCGGGAAACACTCGACGCCACCTTTGCCGACATCGCCGCGCTCGTGGCGCGCTGCCGCTTCAGCGACTGCGCCCATGAATCCGAGCCCGGCTGCGCGGTACGAGCTGCCCTCGATGACGGCTCACTCGCCATCGATCGCTGGCTGAGTTTTCAAAAACTCCTGCGCGAGCAAGCATACGCCGCCCGCAAGGCGGATCCGCGGCTCGAACGCGAATCCCGGTTGCACTGGCGAAAAATCAACCGGGCGCAACGCGCCCATTTTCGGCTGAAGGATCGCGACTGACGACTCCTTCGGAGCACTGCCCAAAACTCCGTGGGGAAACACCGGCCCAGATTAACCCAATGGGTTACCCCGGATATTTCGCGGTTACGATGAACCTCTGGCCCACATTGAATACTGGAGCCGCGGCGCCCCCGCCGCGGTGGTCGAGCCCAACCCGCCTGAGGCTGGCAAGCGCGGCGAGGGCGCCGCGTCTCCATGAAATATCCGGATTACCCGGTACTTTGACGGTGTTGGCGCGGGCGGATGAAACCGCGCGGTGACCGCCGGGCGGGTGCGGTCGGTCTCTATCGTCTCCGGCTTGCGACGCGCACCCACTGCATGCCCGCCGCCTCCGCCGCGCGCATCCCGGGCTCGGCGTCCTCGAACACGAGGCACTGTCCCGGCGGCACGCCCATCAACTTCGCCGCGAGCAGGAACATGTCGGGCGCGGGCTTTCCGTGCTGCACGTCGTCCGCGCTCACCACCACCTTGAACAACGGAGCCAGTCCCGTCAGCTCCAGCATTCGTCGCACGATGTCACGCGGCCCGCCCGAGGCGATGCCGACCGGGTGTGTCTGCGCCGCCCGCCGCGCAAATGCCACCACCGGTTCGATCAGCTTGGCGTCGGCCTGCAACTCGCGAAAGAGCGACTCCTTGTGGTGAAACAACGCGTGCGGATCGACGTTCAGCTTGTAGTGTTCGCCGATCAATTCCGCCACCCGGCGCGTCGGTACGCCGCCGAGCGAGTAGAACAGATCCTCGTCGAGCTGGCAGTTCAGGCCCGCCTGCCGCATCGCGACATCCCACGCGCGGTAGTGCAGTGGCATCGTGTCCACGAGGGTGCCATCAAGATCGAAGATGTAACCGGCAAAGTCGCCCGCAGGAATCTCAAGTTTCATCGAAACCGCCCAACGCAATCGTCCGTCCCGCCCACCGCAACGGCAAAGTCACGGCTGCGCCTGCAGCAGCCACTCCGCAAACGTGGCGGCGGCGGGCGCGGCGATCGTGTCGCCGTCGAGGGCGTGGATCGCGGCGCACCCGTCGGCGGGCCAGGTCGCGTCGTGCGGCGGACTGAGCGTTTCGCGCAAGGTCGCGGGTTCGGGCAGCCGCCGGCGCAAGGCCGCCGCCTGCGCGTGGACGAACGCCGCCTCGCGCAACGACGGGAGCGCTTCGTCGGCCAGATCGGCGGCGAGGAGCGCGCAGGCGGCGCGGGCCTTGCGCCGCATCAGCGTGACCAAAGTTTGGATGCGAGCCGCTTCCCCGGCCGTGAGCGGCGGCGGCGGCGGCGCACCATCGCCTGCGGCGAGCAGCGGCCGTGTGGCGCGGGCGTGCAGCGTGAGCAGGCCGGCGGCCGCGAGTGCCTGCAGCGTCTCCCACGCCGACGTGTCCAGCACGTGCAACGGCGGACGCGGGCCGCGCCAAAGCGTGTCGTTGAAAAGGGTCTCAAGCTGCGGGCGTTGTTCCGTGGCGGAGCCTTGCACGACGGCGACGAGCACGGGCGTGTCGGAGCCGGGCAGCCAGGTTTCATCGCAACGCACGACGCGCGGACCCAGGTGCTGACGGGCGGCGGCGGCGAACGCTGCGGCCGGATCCGATGCCGGCACCGCGGGCGGCGCGGGGATGGGCCCCGCGGATGCGGCCGGCGGTGCGGACGTGATGGCGAGGGCCTGCTCGAGCCGCTTGAGCAGCTCCTGGCGGCCGCGCTTGAGCTTTACCTTCGTGAGATCACCCACCCCATCGAGCACGCCGTGGGCGAGTTCCTGTTTGTTGGCGAGGCTGCCCAGCATCCCATGCTCGATCGTTTTTTCGGCGATGAGGTTGATGACCGTGACCGGGCGGAGTTGGTTCTTGCGCCACGCCCGGGCGATCCGCTGCTCGAGCTTCGCGGGGTTCCAGGGCAGATCGCAGTTGATGACAACGCTGGCGTGCTGGAGGTTCAGACCCACGCCGCCAGAGTCAGTGCTGAGAAACAACCGGCAGGCGGGATCTTCGCGGAAGGCCAGAATCTCCGCCCGGCGGCGCTGCTGCGGCACGGAGCCGGTGTGCCAGGCGTAACCGATGCCGGTCTTCTCCGCCTGCTCGCGGACGCGGGCGAGCATGCCCTCCCACTCGGAAAACACGATCACCTTCACATCGGGGTCGGCGAGAACCTCGTCCAGCACGCGAACGAGTTCGTCGAGCTTCGGACAATCGCGGCACTCGCTCCCTTTGATGATCGCGGGAGTGTCACAGACCATCCGCATCATGTTCATCATGATCATGAGCAGATCCTGCTCCCTCGGCGTCAGCGGGCGGCGGTGGGACTTCTGCACGAGTCCGGCCACCGTTTTCTCGTACTCGCTGTATTCGTCGCGCATGGTCGGCGTGAGCTGAACGAACAGATTGCGGTCGGTGCGGTCGGGGAGCTCGGTCTCGACGTCGGCCTTGCGGCGGCGAAGGAGAATGGGGCGGACGCGTTCGCGGAGTTGATCGAGATTCTGGTAGCCCTCGGGCCGGCCCTTGTCGTCGAAGGTATAGAAGTCCCGGTTGAAGCGGAAGAGCGGACCGAGCACAGCGGGATCGAGGAAGTCGACGATGGAGCGGAGTTCGTCGATCCGGTTTTCGATCGGGGTGCCGGTGAGCACGAAGGCGTAGCGGCTGCGCAGGCGCTTGACGGCCTGGGCGGTGCGGGTTGACCAGTTCTTGATCCGCTGCGCTTCGTCGAGGACGACGACATCGGGCCGGAGCCGCTCGTTCAGGTCGAGACTGTCGGGGACAATCTGCTCGTAGTTGGCAATGGTGAAAAAAGGCGGCGAGGGGTCATCGTATACCCGCACGCGCGCGGAGCGGGAACCGTAGACGAGGCGCTGCTCGAGCGGCGTGAACCGGCGGATCTGCTCTTCCCACTCGGTCTTCAGCGAAGCGGGCGTGACGATGAGCACGCGGCGCGCCTTCCCGAGCCGGTGCAGGAGGGCGCAGGCGGCAACCGCCTGGATGGTTTTGCCCAAGCCCATTTCGTCGGCGAGGAGGGCGCGCTCCGTAAACGCGAGGTGGAGCATGCCTTCGCGCTGGTAGGGAAAGAGCGGCAGGAGCGTCTCATGAGCGGGATGCCGGCCGGCCGCGACGCCGGCTTCGTAGTCGCGCCGGCTGATGAGTCGGTCGAGGGCAATCTCGCGCGCGGCGAGCCACGCGGTGGTTTCGAGCGAAACCCGGAAGTGCCGGGGCGAAGCCGCGGTGAGTTCGCCGACGAGGTCGGCCGGGTCAAGGTCGGGAAGCTGCAGGCCTTGCGCATCGAAACGCGGGCGCAGCCGGGGTGGAAGTTCAGCCAGATTGCGTTCAATCCGCAGGCGGCCGGCCGCGCGATCCGGCACGAGGTCGATCCGCGGAGACGGCGACCCGCGGCGGATGGCCGTGAGCTCGGCGCGGTGCCGGCGGACGCACTGCAACAGCACGGCCTCAACGTGCTTGCAGGTGCCGAGCCCATTGATGCGAAAGTCGGCGCACGTGCAGGCAAACTGCCGGCCGACGATGTCGCGAATCTCAACCTGGTACTTCAGCCCGCTGGGCGAATGCACCTCGAAGTCGGAGAAGATCGGATGCGCGGAATCGAGGTTGACGATGCGCGGCCGCTCTTCGCGCGCGCGCACCTGGCGCTTGAGAATTTCCTGGGCGTCGGTCGTGCGCCAGTCAGTGACGGGCGGGAGCAAACGGGCGGGATCAGGACGGCGCGAGCGGGAGGAACCCATGCGGACCAGCGAAGGTCGCGCGGTTGGGGGAGGCAAAGAGAATCCGTACCGGGCGCTGGCGCCACCCCACTCCCGTCACGGCTTAATCTTTGCGTACCACGCCGACAGTCGGGCGTGATAGGCCTGCTTGATTGCCGCCTCATCCTCGGCCAGCGGCTTGACCGGAATGAGATCCATCACCTGGGCCGGCGTCAGATCGGACTCGAACAGCGTCCGCGCCGCGCCGCACACCATGCGTTTGAGCGCGGGCGCCAGTTCCTCGTCAGTGAGCCCGAGGCTGCAGCCGATTGCCCTGAGGGTTTCGAACTGGAACCACAGATAGGTCGGTCCCATCCCCGTGAGCAGCGCATAGGCCTCGAGCTTTGGCTCGTCGACTTCAGGGCAGTCGCCGAGCGGAGTGAGCAGCGTCTTGATTTCCTTTTTCTCCGCGATCGAAAGATCGGGCCCGAACGCCAGCGGATTGTAGCCCGCGCCGATGATTGAAGGCGCATTGGGAATGACCCGCGCCAGCTTCGTGTGTCCGCCCAGGCTTTCCGCCAACATGGTTAGTGTGATTTTCGGCGCGAGGGAGATCACGACCGTGTCCGCTGACACTGAACCGCGCAGGGTGGCCAGGGTCGCGAGCATCACCGACGGGTGGAGGGCAAGGACAACCACCGATTGCGCGGCCGCCTGCTGATTCCCGTCCGGCACACTGTTGACGGTCGGAAACTCGACGGCGAGTTTGGCCAGGGTCTCGGCGTTCGGGTCGCTGATGACGATGTCGGCCGGCAGCGCGCCGGCCTGCTGCCATCCGCCGAGAATGATGCGGGCGACCCGTCCGCCGCCGATGAATCCGATGGTGCGATTTTTCATGGTTGGCCTTTCTTTGTCCTGAGTTTCAGCTCCCCGGGAGTGCCGCGCCGGCAAGACCGCTTGGCCGCGGCACCCTGCCCGACGACATGGATATTCCTGATCGCGCAGCGCCGGGCTCCGTCGGAGCCGCTTCGTGGCCGATGGTTCTTCGACCTCGGCCCGGCGGTGGTCCGGCCTTTCTGCAGTTCCAGCAAGACTAACGGGCCGGGGTTATTTTACCAGCCGCAACGCGAGGTCGGTGCAACGCGAGGTCGGTGGCGCGAGCGCGACTTCACCGCCGAGAGCGACCGCCCGCTGCGCAGGGCGATCTTGCCGAGCGGCCGCCATCGCCTCCCCGTCGTCGCCGTCAAGCTCGATGCGGCGCCAGCCCTCCACGTTCACCTGCGGGGGCGGCAGGTGAAGGTGGCTCGGTTGAAGCGAGGTCAGCGACTACACCCGGTCGTAGCGATCAAGGTTCATCACCTTGTTCCAGGCTGCGACAAAGTCCTGGATGAACTTCTTCTGCGCATCCGCACTGCCGTAGACTTCAGCCAAGGCGCGGAGCCGGGAGTCGGAACCGAAGACCAGGTCGACCCGCGTGCCGGTCCATTTGACTTTCCCCGTCTTGCGATCGTGGCCTTCATACAAGTCGGTGTCTGGCGCGACCGGCCTCCACTCCGTGCCCATGTCGAGCAGGTTCACGAAGAAGTCGTTGGTCAGCGCCTCCGGCCGCTGGGTGAAGACACCGTGCTGCGCGCCGCCGAAGTTGGTCTTCAGAACGCGCATGCCGCCCACGAGCACCGTCATTTCGGGCGCGGTCAGGGTCAGGAGTTGCGCCTTGTCGACCAGCAGCGCCTCGGCCGGGGCGCGGTATCCGCTCTTCCGGTAGTTGCGGAAGCCGTCCGCGATGGGTTCGAGCACGGCGAAGGACTCGACATCGGTCTGCTTCTGGGAGGCGTCCATGCGTCCCGGCGTGAACGGCACCTTCACGGTGTGGCCGGCCTTCTTCGCGGCCTGCTCGACGCCGACACCGCCGGCCAGAACGATCAGGTCCGCCAGCGAGACCTTCTTGCCGCCCTTGGCCGTCTGGTTGAAGGCACGCTGGATACCGCCGAGGGTCTTCAGCACCTTCGCCAGCTGTTTCGGCTGGTTGACCTCCCAATCCTTCTGGGGCGCAAGGCGAATCCGCGCCCCGTTCGCGCCGCCGCGCTTGTCGGAACCGCGGAACGTGGACGCCGAGGCCCAGGCGGTTGAAACCAGTTGTGAGACCGACAGGCCCGAGGCCAGGATCTTGGCCTTGAGCACGGCAATTTCCTTCTGGCCAACCAGCTTGTGGTCCACCGCGGGAACGGGATCCTGCCAGATGAGTTCTTCTTTCGGAACCTCCGGTCCGAGATAACGCGCGCGCGGGCCCATATCGCGGTGCGTGAGCTTGAACCACCCGCGAGCAAACGCGTCGGCAAACTGATCGGGATTCTCCATGAAGCGCCGTGAAATCTTTTCGTAGGCCGGGTCGAACCGCAGGGCGAGGTCCGTCGTGAGCATGGAAGGCGCGATGCGCTTTGAGGGATCGTGCGCATGAGGCACGGTCCCGGCACCGGCGCCATGCTTCGGTGTCCATTGGTGCGCGCCGGCCGGGCTCTTCGTCAGCTCCCATTCGTAGCTGAACAGGTTCCAGAAGAAATTGCCGCTCCACTTCGTGGGCGTGCTGGTCCAGGTGACTTCCAAGCCGCTGGTGATCGTGTCGCCGCCTTTGCCCGTGCCCAGACTGCTCTTCCAACCCAGGCCCTGCGCTTCGAGTCCGGCCGCCTCGGGCTCAGCCCCCACATGGGCCGCCGGGCCGGCGCCGTGGGTCTTGCCGAAGGTGTGGCCACCGGCGATGAGCGCCACCGTCTCCTCGTCATTCATCGCCATGCGGGCGAAGGTCTCGCGGATGTCCTTCGCCGCGGCAATCGGATCAGGGTTGCCGTTCGGACCTTCCGGATTGACGTAAATCAGGCCCATCTGCACCGCGGCCAGCGGATTCTCGAGCTTGCGGTCGCCGGAGTAACGTTGGTCGTCGAGCCACTTGTGCTCGGCGCCCCAATACACGTCCTGGTCCGGCTCCCAGACGTCAGCGCGACCGCCGGCGAAACCAAACGTTTTGAAACCCATCGTTTCCAAGGCGACGTTCCCCGTGAGGATCATCAGGTCGGCCCAGGAAATCTTGCGGCCATATTTCTGCTTGATCGGCCAAAGCAGGCGGCGCGCCTTGTCCAGGCTGACGTTGTCCGGCCAGCTGTTGAGCGGGGCGAAGCGCTGCTGGCCCCGGCCGCCGCCGCCGCGGCCGTCGCCGGTCCGGTAAGTGCCGGCGCTGTGCCACGCCATGCGCACAAACAAGGGTCCGTAGTGGCCGAAGTCCGCCGGCCACCAGTCCTGCGAGTCGGTCATCAGCGCCGCCAGGTCTTTCTTCAAGGCCGCGAAATCGAGGCTCTTGAATTCCTTCGCGTAGTTGAAGTCCCCGCCCATGGGATCGGACTTGGACGAATGCTGGTAAAGAAGCTCGAGCTTCAACTGGTTCGGCCACCAGTCGCGGTTCGAAGTGCCGGTTGCGGGGGCGGCACCATGGTTAAACGGGCATTTGGCTTCGGTTGACATGGGTTTGTTCTCCTTGAGGCGTTGAACTGACTCTGGTGGAAGAGTCGCAAGTGTCCGGCATGACCGCGCGGGCAGTCAACCGCTGACGGTCCGCGAAAACTTCGTGACGCCGCGGGCGATCGTCGGCGTGCCAAATGCGGTCGTGGCCGTGGCACGAACGGGAAACTTCTCCCGCGCCGCCGCCTTCCGGCAACATCGGCGGAAGGCGTCAACCGGCATGAGCGCGGCGTGAAGACCCTGCGCGGCCAACGATGGCGGCAGCCGGGCGCCAGTTTTTCCGCCACTCTCCACCAACCGGATCCTACCCGTTCCGCCGCACGCCCCGGTGCAGCCGGCTCGTGGGCTTGACGGCCTGGGCCGCGGTGTCCGCGAGCGCCTTCTCGTCGAAGAGCGCCGAGTAGATGTACGGGAAGCCCTCGATCTTCTTCCGCTCGACGGCCATGCCCATGTAGCGCTCGATCGAACGCGCGTCGCGCACGTCGTCCTCGGTCACGAGCGTGAAAGCATCGCCCGTATTGTGGGCGCGCCCGGTGCGGCCGATGCGGTGCACGTAGTCTTCCGCGTTTTCCGGCACGTCGTAGTTGATCACATGGGACACCCCGGCGATGTCGAGGCCGCGCGCGGCGATGTCAGTCGCCACCAGCACCTCGTACTTGCCGCTCTTGAAGCCATCGAGCGCCTCGATGCGCTCGCGTTGATTGCGGTCCGAGTGCATCACGCCCACGGTGTGGCCCTTGCTCAACAGCCGGTGCGCGATGCGATCGGCCCCCATCCGGGTGCGGCTGAAAATCAGCACGCTCTTGAACGCGGTCTGCTCCAGCAGCAACTGCAGCAGATCGAATTTCTGCGAAGCCACCACCGGATAAAATGCATGCGAAACGGTCTCCGCCGGCGAACGCTGCCGGCCAATTTCCACCTTGAGGGGATTCCGCAGGGCCCAGCCCGCGAGCTGCTCGAGCTCCGGTGGCAGGGTGGCGGTGAAGAAGAGCGTCTGCCGCTCCTTCGGACATTTTTGCACGATGCGTTTGACGTCCGGCAGAAAACCCATGTCGAGCATGCGGTCGACCTCGTCAAGCACGAGGATGTCGACGTTGGCGAGCGAACAATTGCCCTGTTCGAGATGGTCGAGCAGGCGGCCCGGCGTCGCCGCCAGGATGTCCATGCCGCGCCGGAGGTCGTCCGTCTGTTTGCCGTAGCCGACACCGCCATAAACGATCGTTACCCGCAGGTCGGTGAACTTGGCGAATTTCTGGAAGGCCTCCTCCACTTGCAGCGCAAGCTCACGCGTCGGTTCGAGGATGAGGCAGCGCAACTTCCCATGCGTACCCAACCGCTGGATGATCGGCAGCGCGAACGCCGCCGTCTTGCCCGTGCCGGTCTGCGCCGAGCCGATGACGTCGCCGCCCTTGAGCACGACGGGAATGGCCTGCGCCTGGATCGGCGTCGGAATCACGTAGCCCATCTCCTGCACGCCAAAGGCCAGCGCGTCGGACAGCCCGAGCGCGGTGAAGGCGGTATCCATTTTCGGAATATCGACCGGCGTCGCCGGCTTGATGTCCGCGGTGCGCGGGTGATCGAAGGTCTTGTCGATCATCGGCCGTTCGCGTTCGCCTCGCGGGCCGCCCCGCCCGCCGCCTGAGCGCGAGTGCAGTCCGCGCCCGCCATGGGCGCTCGAGGCGCCCCGCCCGCCGTGTCCGCCCGTTGCGCCGTGCCGGCCGTGTGCCGGCTCGGACGCCTCTTCGCGCCGCGGAGCCTCGCGGCCCGGAACGGAGTCGCCGGGACCGTGGCGCCGCGACCGTGACTCGTGGTGGGACTCCGCCGCCCGCGCCGGGGGCTCGTCCCGCGGATCGCGGGGAGGCCGCGGGTCGCGCGGCTGAGCGTGCGGTCTCTCGCCGTGGGCTTTCGCGCCGTGACCATGACGCGGCTCGGCGCGCTGGCCGCCGGCATGCGGTTTGGAGTGGGAAACTGGTTTACCGCTCGTGGCGGCTGGTTTCGTGGAACGCGAAGGCGTGATCGAGTTGCGCAGCTTCGCAAATAATTTCTTCAACATGACAATTAGAGGCGGGAGACATTCCGCGATCAGCCCCGGTTTGCAATCCTCATATGCCCGCCCTGCCGGATCTTGACAGCCGGGCCAAGAGTAACGCTCTTGGTTACATTAACCATGGCAGGAAACTCGCGCTTTGCCGTCAGTGTTCACATCCTTGCCTATCTGGCCTACCGGAAGGAAGGGGCGGTTCCCTCTTCTGAAATCGCAGCCAGTGTCGCCACCAATCCAGTGGTTATCCGCCGGCTGCTTTCGGCCCTGGTCAAGGCGCGGCTCGTGCAGGCGCAGAAGGGCGCGCGCGGCGGCTTCGTGCTGGCGCAGTCGCCGGCCAGCCTCCCGCTCATCGCCGTCTACCGGGCGGTGGAACCTAAGCCGGATCAGGGGCTGAAACGGTTCGCCCCCAACCACCGCTGTCCCGTGGGCGCGAAAATCGAGCACATCCTCCAGGGTATTTTCATGAAGGCCCAGGCCGCGATGGAGGCGGAACTCGCCCATGTGAGCCTCGCCGATGTCGAGCGGCAGTTGCACTCCGTCTGCCGGAGCCCGCGGTAAAATTTTCCGCCCACCGCGGGCACAGTATTCCGGTTCGCGCTTGGCTTGGCGGCGAGTCGAGCCAATCTCCCTTTTGTCCCCCATTTCGCTCCGCATGAACCACGATACCCGCTGGCTTGCCCGCCTCTGCATTGATCAAGGTCTCCTGACCCGTCCGCAATGCCTGCAAGTGCAGGCGAAGATCGGCACCGAGGCCGACCTGATGTCGTTCGCCCAGGAATTGATCGACGGCGGCCTTGTCACCGATGTCGAAACCCTCGAGCAGCTCGCGGATCAGGCCATGGCCAAGGCGGAGGTCGGCCCCCCGCTCAATGACCCGTTCACCGCGAACGACAGCAAACCGGCCGTCGTCCAGACCGGGCCGGCCGGTTACGGCGAGACCGAAGCGGATGCCGCCACCCCGGTGGGCGACAGCCCGACCTTCGATTTTTCGGCGATCGCCACCCTGGCGGATCCGGCGCTGGCCACGGCGTTCCGCGAACTGCTGAGGTCCACCGCCAACTTTGGGGCGAGCGATCTCCATCTGTCGACGGGCGCGCGGCCTTTCATCCGCAAGAACCGCGCCCTCTCCTTTCTTTCCGAATACGTTCTCACCGCCCAGGACGCGCTTCGGATCAACACCGTGTTGCTGGCGGAGCACCAGAAAAAGATCTTCCTCGACCGCAAGGATTACGACTACGCGCTGGCCCTGAGCGATGCCGACCGCTACCGCGTCAATCTGATGTTCCACAAGAACGGCGCGGCCGGGGCCTACCGCATGGTGCCCGCCAAGACGCGCACGTTCGCCGAGCTCGGTTACTCCGCGCACGACGCCACGATCAAAAAACTCCTCTCCTACCATAACGGCCTCATCTTGATCACGGGTCCGGTGGGATCCGGCAAGACCACGACGCTGGCCTCAATGGTCGCCTATCTCAACGAGACCCGCACCGACCACATCATCACGGTGGAGGATCCCATCGAGGTCGTGCAGCCCGCCCGGGGGTGCAATGTCACCCAGCGCGAGGTCGGCCCGCATACCCGCTCGTTCTTCACCGCGCTCAAGGGCGCCCTGCGCGAAGATCCCGACGTCATCATCATCGGCGAGCTGCGCGACCTCGAGACGATCGAGATGGCCATCAGCGCGAGCGAGACCGGACACCTTGTCATCGGCACGATGCACACGAGCGACGCCGCCACCACGCTCAACCGGCTGCTCGACGTGTTCCCGCCCGCCCAGCAGACCCAGATTCGCGCCAGCGTCGCCGAGAGTCTCCGCGGCGTTGTTTGTCAGCGCCTGCTCCCGTGCCCCGACGGCGGTCTCACCCTCGCTTGCGAGATCCTGATCAGCAACACCGCCATCCAAAACCTGATCCGCGAAGGCAAGTCGACCGGCCTCCGCAACACGATGGAAACAGGCATCAAGGAGGGCATGTGCCTGATGGACAATGTCGTCTTCGGCTTGTGGAAGGAGCGCCGGATCTCCGCCGAGACCGCGCTCGCCAACATTTCCAATCGCGTGCTGAAGGCGAAGATTTCGTAATGCCGCCGGATCGCGATGAAATCGAATCGATGGAAAAGGCCTACGGACGCTCGCGGCGTACAATTTTCGGGCACGTCATCTTTCTCGGCGTGGCTTGCACGGTGGCGATCGTGCTCCGCCGCAGCTTCAAGCTTACGCCCATCCTGCTGGCCACGGTCCTAATCGTCGCCCTGCTCGTGTTTGCCGGCGACATCATGAAATTTCTCTACCACCGCAACGAACTGCGCCGCCTGCGCGCGGCAAAGAAATTGAATTAACGGGAATCACCGCCGCCTCGCCGTTAACCAACTGCCAGATTCAAGCATCATCCTCCGCGCTCCGCCCGCTGACTTCTCACCTCCGACCTCTGACTTCCCTCCTCCGAATCCCCCCATGGCCGCCATCGACACTCTCCTCCGCACCATGCTCGAAAAGGGCGGGTCCGACCTGCACCTCACGGTCGGGCTCCCGCCGAAGTCCCGCATGTCCGGCACCCTCGCCCCCATCGGCGACACGCCGCTCGACGCCGTGACGATGGAGGCGCTCCTCAAGGAAATCTGCCCCGAGCGACGCTGGCTGGACTTCCTCGATCGCAAGGACCTCGATCTCGCCCACGAGATTCCCGGGCTGGCCCGCTTCCGCGGCAACTACCTCTACAACCACTGGGGCCAGGCCGCCGTCTTCCGTCAAATCCCGGCGAAGATTCTCTCCTTCGAGCAGCTCAATCTGCCCGAGGCGTTGAAGAAACTCTGCCACCTCGACCAAGGTCTTGTCGTCGTCACCGGGCCCACCGGCAGCGGCAAGTCGACCACGCTCGCCGCGATGATCGACTACATCAATTCGAACCTCGCCCGGCACATCATCACGATCGAGGACCCGATCGAGTTCGTCCACCCGGTGAAGAAGTGCGTGATCGTCCATCGCGAGGTCGGCGAACACACCGAGTCGTTTGCCGCCGCGCTGAAAGGCGCGATGCGCCACGATCCCGACATCCTGCTCCTCGGCGAAATGCGCGAAATGATGACGATCAAGCTCGCGCTCGGCTGCGCCTCGATGGGCATGCTCGTCTTCGGCACGCTGCACACCAACAACGCCCCGAAGACCGTCGATCGCATCATCAACACCTTCCCTGCCGAGGAGCAGAATCAGGTGCGCATCATGCTCGGCAGCTGTCTCGCCGGGGTCGTCGCCCAGCTGCTCTGTAAGAAAATCCCCAAGGGCCGCTGCGCGGTCCACGAAATCCTGCTCGCGCATGAGGCGCTGCCCAACACGATTCGCAGCGGCCAGATCGGGAACATCAAGACCATCATCGAGAGCGGTGGCGCCGACGGGATGGTCACGATGGACAACAGCCTGATGGCGCGCGTGAAAGACGGCACCATCGAGGCAAAGGAGGCCTACATGAAGGCCGCGATCAAGGCCACCTTCGCGCCCCTGCTGCAACCCGGCGATCTCGAGGGCGGGCATTGAGCCCGGCGCACACGATGCTTTTCTTCCGCGGCTCGTGCCGGATCACGCGGCCGATCCGCGAGCCGGCGCGCTCCAAGACGAGCACGTAGTCGTAGGCCGCGTCACTTTACTCTGCAAAAACCCGCAACGGATTCTGCGCCCGCAGCGGTGCCGCGGCGTAGCTGTAGGCCTTCGCGACATTGCCAGCACGACGTCCATCCGCGCTTCATGCTGCGACCATGACCACGCCCGCCGAAGCGCAACCCGCGGGCGGGGCGTGGATCGCTGGGATTTACACCGCAAAATGTAATTTGCGGCCGCCGCGCAAACTGTTATGAACATCCTGTCAGTCATCTGTTTCTCCCCGTGCAAAGATTCCTCCGCCCATGTCTTCCGGCTTGCTCGCTGATCCTCTGCAGCGCTGTGCTGGGCGGGGCACCGGCCGCTTTGGCGGCGGATAACTCGGCCCCGGTGGGGATCGCAGTCGCGGTGATTCTCGACACCTCAGGCAGCATGCGCCGATCCATCGCCGGCTCCCGCGGGCGTCCCGACGATCTGAAATACCGCATCGCGCAGCGCGCACTGCTGAAAGTGATCACGCGCCTGGAGACGTTCACGAAAGGCCCGGCCGCGCCGCCGCTCTCGCTATCCACCTACGTTTTCAGAGGACAGAAAGCCATCGCCGGGCTGCCACTCGCGCCCTTCGATGCCGTCGGCCTGCGGCAGTGGCTCGCGGCGCTGAAGCTGCCCGAGGCCGCCACTCCCCTGGGCGACGCACTCGCCCTCGCCGGCCGCGATCTCCTGGCCGTCAACGCCATCAGCCGGCACGTGCTGGTGTTGACGGATGGCGAAAACACCGCCGGCCGCAACCCGGTCGACGCCCTCCGCGATCTCAACCAGGCCGCCGGCCGGAAGAAGATGCCGATCGGAGTCCACGTGGTCACCCTCGACCTCAATCCAGCGGTGTTCAACGGGCTGAAGGCCCAAGGCGCCACGCTGATCGGCGCCACCAACGAAGTCGAGTTGAACGCCCGGTTCGATTTCATCCTCGAGCAAAAGATCCTGCTCGAGGCTCCCTGAATTTTTTCGACTAGCCAACAACCACCAACCCTCATTCCACCATGGGCTTCTTCAATGCCTTCAAACGTGTGTTCATCTGGCTCGGCCTGATGGCCGAACAAGCGACCGAAACCGATGCCATCAACCAGGCCGTGGTCGAGCGCGGCATCCGCGATGCCAAAGCCAAGGCCGACAAGGCCCATTACGCCAATGGCCAGCTCGCCGGGCAAATCGCGATGCTCAAAGATCAGGTCAAGCGGCAGGAGCGGCAGAAGGCCGAGTTGCAAGGCATGCTGCAAACCGCCGCCGCCACCAACGACGAGGCCAATGGAGCCCACTTCGCCGAGGAGCTCGCCGGGATCGAGCAGGACATCACTGAAAACAAAGCCCAGCTCGACAGCCTCGAGGAGCTCTACCGACAGAACACCGAGATCGTCGCGAACAGCCTGCGCGAAATCCAAAGGTTCCAGCGCGAGTTCGAAACCGTAAAGGCCCGGGTCGCCGTCGGTCGCTCCCTCGAGAATCTCGCCGGGCTCATGAAAGGCTCCATCTCGGAGTTACAGGGCATGATGGGCGGCCAGTTGGGCCAGTCGATGCAGCAACTCCGCCAGGCCGCCGCCGGCGGCGAAGGCCAGATGCGCGCCACCCTCGACCTCGCCAAGGAAATGGGATCGAATGTGCAACGCCAGCAGGACATGCGGAAGGCACGCGGCGCGATGCTGTTCAAGGAATACCAGAAGAAGATGGGCATGGTCCAACCCGCGACCACGACCGCGACCACGGCCGCCGCACCCGAGCGCCAGAAAATCGGCGAGTAAAGTTGAGTGACCACTCGACCGCTGACCACGGGACCACCAGTCCGCCGAACCAAGCTTCTACTTTCGTCGTCCCGCGGTCCCGTGGTTACCCAGAACCTCCGTCCCTCAATCCCTCCGCCTCTCCGTCCCTTAACCCCTTCCTTCCATGACTGGCCGCGGTAAATTCGTCCTCACGCTCATTATTCTCGGGATCGCCGGCCTCGGCGCCTTCAAGTGGTGGGACCGCCTCAAGCCCGGCGCAACGCCGACCACCGTCACTGCACCCGCCAAAGCCGGGGGCCCCGCGGCGACGGCCACCGCCAAGAAAGGCGCCCGACTCAACGCCGCCGATTTTGTCGAACCTCTCACTGCGTGCCCGCTGCTTCCCGCCGCCGGCGCCTACGTGCCGAAGGACAACACGCTCGATCTCGAGCTCAGCGAATACGCCGGCTACTCCGGCCTCGTCGTCGCCAACGGCGGGCTCGAACCCACTGAGAACTCGTTTTTCTTCCGCAAGCACGGCTTCAAGGTCCGCCTCAAACTCAGCGAAGAGGAGAGCTGGCCGGCGCTCAATGCCGGACGGCTCGCCGCGTCCGCCACCACCGTCGACGTGCTCACCGCGCACTGCCGCAACTTCCAGGTGATCGCGCCCGTGCAAATCGGGTTCTCCCGCGGCGCCGATGGCATCGTGGTCCGCAAGGAAATCCGCCGGATCAACGACCTCAAGGGCCGCACCCTCGTCACCGCCCAGTTCAACGAGGCCGATTTCTTCATCCGTTACCTCGCGCAGGAGGCGGGCCTTGCCGTCAACAACCTGACGAGCCCCACGGCCCCAATCGCGCCCGACAAAATCAACATCCTGTTCGCCGCCGACGCCTTCGCCGCCGGCGATCTCTTTCTCAAGGAACTGCAGGGTGGCGGCACGCGCCTCGCCGGTTGCGTGACGTGGGCGCCCAAGACCACCGAAATCGTCGAGGCCAGCCAGGGCGCCGCCACCCTGCTCACCACCAACAAGAATCTCCTCATCATTGCCGACATCCTCGTCGTCAACAAAGGCTTCGCGCAGGCAAATCCCAAGCAGGTCGCCGGCCTCGTCGAGGGCGTGCTCGAGGGCAACCGGCTGGTGCGCGACAATCCCGGCGCCCACCTCGATTTGGTCGCGAAGGCCTTCAAGTGGGATCGAGAAAAAGCCCGCACCGAGCTCGCCAAGGTGCATCTCGCCAATCTGCCCGAAAACCTCGCGTTCTACTCCGGCGCCATGGACGCAGCCGGCAGCTTCAACGGCATCTACTCGTCCGCGATGCTCGCCTACGGCGCACTCATCGACCAGCCCGTCGATGCCGATCGCTACATGGATGCGACCCACCTCAAGGCGCTCCAGGCCGCGGGCGCATTCGCGGGCCAGCAGATCGCGATCGCGCCCATTCGCAGCGCGGGCGGCGGCGCCCTCGAGGGCGATCCGCTCCTCACAAAGGACATCCGTTTCATCTTCGAGCCCAATTCCGCCAAGCTCGATCTCACCCACCAGGGAAACCTCGCCGCGCTCGATTCCATCAAGCGCCTGCTGCAGGTCAGCCCCGGTTCGACGATCCTCCTGCGCGGCCACGTCGACAATGCGCTCGTTGACAAATTCCGCCAGCAGGGGGGCGAGCCGTTCGTCCGCCAGATGGCGCTCAAGGCGATGGAGCTCTCTAAAAGCCGCGCGACCGAAATCCGCCGTGTCCTCGTCGAACGCCTCAAGGTCGAGGGCGTGCGACTCGAAACCGTCGGCCGGGGCTGGGAGGAGCCCGCCGGCGCCGATGCGGAGAAAAACCGCCGGGTCGAGGTACAATGGTTCACGGTGGAGTGATCGGAATTGACGGTTGCCGAATGGCGCTGCCGGGTTTTCGATCAGGATGAAAACGCGGGCGTGCACCCGCGCCACCTGCGCTGACCGATTCAATCCGCCATCCGTAATCGGCAATCGCCCATCCTGCCATGCCTCCCAACTACCGCCGTGCCTTCTGGACCAGCCGCCACCATGCCTGGCTCGGCATCCTCACGCTCGGCCTCGGTTTTCTGACCGGTCATCCGCTCGGCCTGCTCGTCGGCGCAACGCTGTACGCCCTGGGGATTGTGTTTCTGCCCGACACCGGATTCTTTCGCCGCGCGGTTGACGCGCGCGAGGCGGCGGCCCTGGACAGCGCCGCCGCCGCGCAGCTCGCCGCTTTTCAACAGGAGCAGGAGAGGCTCCTCTCCGGTCTCTCCGCCGGACGCCGCACGCGGTACAAACAGCTCGTTTCGGTGTGCAACGACATCGAGTCCGCTTCGAGCGAAGCCCAGGGTCCCGTCGACCTCGATCTCGGCAGCCGCCGGCGCAAGCTGGACGAGCTCACCTGGACGTATCTCCGCATGCTTTCGATCGAGCAATCGCTGGAGGTTTACCTGGAAACCGAGCGCAAGGAGCAGGTGCCCGCGCTCGTCCGCACGCTCCAGGGCGAGTCCGACACGCTTGCCGCCGAAGTAGAGGCGATGAAAAAAGTCACCCCGCGGCCCGCGACCCTCGAAGGCAAGGAACGCCTTCTTACCTCGCGCCTCGAACGCCTTGCGTCGCTGCAGCAGCGCCTGGGGCGGATCGAGCAGGCGCAGACCAATCACGACCTCATCTGTTCCGAGCAGGAACGCCTCGTCGAGCAGGTGAAGCTCATCCGGGCGGATGCCGTCGCGGCCAAGAATGCCGATACGCTCACCGCGCGCATCGACCTCAGCATCGATCACCTCGCGACCACGAACAAGTGGCTCTCCGAACTCGCCGAATTCAAGGACCTCACCGCCCAGCTGCCGTCGCTGCCGGCGCGCGCACCCGCCACTGCATCCACCGTGAAATCCGCTGCCCGCCCGCAACCCGAATCGCCGCCATCCCAGAGGTAGGAAGCCTGCTGGCCGGCGATTCGTCGCGCCCATCGACGGACCAAGTCACCCATCGCCGCACAAGGCCGCGAATCCGCGACCAAACCATTTTACCGAAGGTACCGGAGAAAAACCCACAAGCAGAGTCTCCCAACCTCTCCATCTTCCCCGTCTTCCCCGTCTTCCTATCTTCCCCGTCTTCCTATCTTCCCCGTCTTCCTATCTTCCCCGTCTTCCTATCTTCCCCCCGTCTTCCCCTCCTGCTCCCATGTCCGACACCCTCGCTCCCTCCTCCCGCGCCCCGCTCTCTGCCTGGGCCGCCGAGCTCGCCCGGCTTTGGAATGGCGGCGCGCACAGCCTCTTTCTTCTCCACGGCAATATCTTCGATCTCTTCGCCGTGCGCACGGGCGACCGGCCGGAATATGCCCCGCTCAGCGCGTTCCTCGCCCGGCGGCTGTTTCCCGAGCGCGGCTGCCTCATGTTCTTCGACATCGGCGAGGGGCTCACCTTCGCGACCCCCGCGATGCAGCAGCGATTCTTCGAATGGCTGCGAATCTACGATGAGGTCGAGGGCACCGATTTTCATCAGTCAGGACCGCCGCGCACCTTCCCGCTGCTGGCTCCCCTGCTGCGCCGTTTCTTTCTCCACGCGGCCGAGGAGAAAAAATCCGCCGACCGCGGGGTCACGCTCGTGATCGGATTTCCCGAAAAACTCGTGCCTGCCGCCGAGGAAGCGAGCGCGAGCATCGATGAGCGGATGGCGCTCGTTACCCTCCTGCGCTGGGCGGCGGCGCCCGAGCTGCAGCTCGGCGACATTGGCATCATGCTCGTCACGGAAACCGCCGCCGAACTCCACGCCGACCTCGTGCAGCATCCGCATGTCGCCAGCGTGCGCATCCCGCTGCCCGATCTCGCGGAACGCCGCCAGTTCCTTGACTCCGGCTGGCTTGATCAACAGGCGCGCGGTCCAAAGCTCGCCGATCCCGGCCATCTTGCATCCGACGATCTCGCCCGCCGCACCTCCGGCCTCTCGCTCCTGCGCATCGAACAGTTGATCGTCACCGCGCTGCGGGCGGGCGACCAGCTCACCCCCGAACTGCTCAGTGCCGGCAAGCGCCGGCTGATCGAGGATTACTGCCAGGGGCTCGTGCGGTTCAAGGATCCGCGTCCCGGCGTCTCGCTCGATCACGTCGCCACCCACGCCGCGGCCAAGGCTCGCCTGCGTGAGCTGGCGTGGTTGATCCGCCACCAGAAGGACGACGTGCTCGAGCGCGGCGTGCTCGTGCCCGGGCGCATTGGCGTGGGCAAATCGTTCTTGATCGACTGCTTCGCCAGCGAGTGCGGGCTGCCCGTGCTCGAAATGGGCGAGTTCCGCTCGAAATGGGTCGGCGAGACCGAGCGCCAGCAGGCGCGGATTCTCCTCACGATCCGTGCGCTTGGCCCGGTGATCGTGGTGGTTGACGAAGCCGACGCCGTTTTCGGCAACCGCAGCGCCGACGGCGACAGCGGCGTATCCAGCCGCGTCTTCGCCGCCTTCGCCGCCCACCTCGGCGACTCCTCCCTCCGCGGCCGCGAACTCTGGATCGCGATGACCTCGCGGCCCGACCTGCTCTCCATCGACCTCAAGCGCCAGGGCCGCTTCGGTCTCTGCGTGCCCCTCTTCGCCGCCCAGAACGCCGACGAAGTGGCCGAGCTTTTCACCGTCATAGCCCGCGTCAAAAAAATCGCCCTCGGCCCCGAAACGCTCGCCTATGTCCGCACCGAGCTCGGGGCGCGCCCGCTGACGGGCAGCGACGTGGAAGCCATCCTCGTGCGCGCGAAGGAGCGCGCCGTCCTCGCCAGCCGCGACGCCGATGTGCAACTGGGCGACGTGCGCGACGCCGTCGATGCCTTCATCGATCCCCTGGACGGGAATCTGCTCGCCCTTCAGGAACTCGCCGCGGTCCTTGCCTGTTCCGATCGGAGGTTCCTGCCGGAAAGGTACCGCCAGGCGCCGCGGGAGGATCTGGCCGCGGCCTACGCGCACGCCCGGCAGCTGGCTGCCGGCCGGTGACCTCACCCGGTCCGGCCACCCGCGACCTCAGCGAAGACCCTCCCGAGGAGAATAACTCCAGCACCGTGCGAGTGACCTATTGGGTTACTCGAACACTGCTCCGGATCCCTTCACCGAACGGGATGGGCCAATCTCCCGGGTAACCTTTTGGGTTACCCGATCGCGTCACCCTCCGGCCAGCACCTCGCGAATCACACGCACGAAATCAGAAATCCGATACGGCTTCGGCACCATGCCGCGGAAGCCGTACTCGCGATACCTGGCCATCACGGGATCACTCGAGTAACCACTCGACACGATGCCACGCGCCGCGGGATCGATCTTCAGGATCTCGCGCATCGCCGCCGCCCCGCCCATCTCGCCCGGCACGGTGAGATCCATGATGACGAGGGCAAACGGCCGGCCGGTCAGCTGCGCCCGGGCATATTCCAGCACCGCTGCGCGACCGTCACTCGTCACCATCGGTTCCAGACCGATCCGATTAAGCAGCGCGCACGTCATCACCCGGATGGGCTCCTCATCGTCCATGAACAACACGCGTCCCCGCATCAGCTCGAAAGGGCTCGTCGAGACGGCCGGCGGCGGCGGCTCGACTCGCGCCGCCGGCAGCCACACCCGAAACGTCGTGCCGCGCCCGAGCGCGGACGCGACGGTCACGTGGCCGCCGTGTTTCTGGACGACGGAGTAGACTGTCGCCAAGCCCAGTCCCGACCCCAATTCCTTCGTGGTGAAAAACGGGTCAAAGACGCGGTCGAGATGATCGGGGGCGATGCCGCCGCCCGTATCCGCAATCTCGAGTCGCACGTAGTCGCCCGGTGCGACCGTCGGAAACTGCTCCGGCGCGATGGTCTCGTTGGCCAGGGTCACCCGGATCTCGCCTCCGTCCGGCATGGCCTGCACCGCGTTGATCACGAGGTTGTGCACGACCTGACCGACCTGGCCCTGATCCGCGTCCGCCGGCCGCAAGTCGGCCGCGAGGTCGAAGGTGCACCGCGCCGCCGACCCGTGCAGCGCAAACTCGGCGGCTTCGCGCACCACCTCTCCCAGCGGCACCGCCGATCGCACCGGTTCGCCTCCCTTGGCGAATGCCAGGAGCTGCTGCGTGAGCGCCGTCGCCCGCCGCGTGCCCCGTTCCGCCTCGCGCAGCCAGCGTCCACCGGCGGCCGCCGTTTTCTCGTCCAGGAGCGCGAGCGTCAGGTTGCCCATGATGATCGCGAGGAGGTTGTTGAAGTCATGCGCGATGCCGCCGGCGAGCACGCCGATCGAATCGAGCTTCGAGGCGCGCAACAACCCGGCCTCGAACCGCACGCGCTCCGTCACATCGCGCAGCACGAGCACCACGCCGATGGCGCGCCCTTCCAGATCGTGCATCGGCGCACACCGGCCCTCGACCCGGCGCGGCGGGCACCCGCGCGGCTTCAGCACCGTCTGCAGCGGCAGGTTGATCACGCCATTCGCGGCGAGCGCGGCCACCACCGGTGCCGCGATCGGCTCGCCGGCCGGCTCGGCACCGAAAACGAAAACATCCGCCATCGGCCGGCCGCTTGCCTCCGCCGGTGTCCAGCCCGTAAGGATACCGGCGGAAGGGTTCATGAACTCGATGAGGCCGGCCGGATCGGTCGTCACCACGCTCTCCGTCATCGCCCGCAAGATGACGTCGAGCCGCTCTCGCTGCGCGGCGAGGGCGGACTGGGCGGACCTGATGTCCGTGAGATCCACCAGCACGAGCTGGGTCCGTTCGAAACAGGTCCGACCGCAGATGATCGGCACCCACCAGTGGTAACGGAGCCGGCGCAGGGAACCGTCGAGCGATCGCATCGCAATATCGCCCTCGGACTCGTTGCGGCCATCCCACACCGCTTGAAATGCCACGCGTCGGGCGGCAAACGTTTCCGGCGTAAAGATGCGCGGCAGGTTGGTGTACAGTTCATCGATATTCACCGCGCCGGCTAGGCCGAGAGCGGCGCGGTTGGCGCCGACAAAGACCACGCGAAGCATCTCCGCCTTCAGTTCGTCCGGATGAGTTTCGCACCAAGCGCCAAAGTCGCGCACGCCGCCGGCGCGCAACCCATCCATCCACGCGAGGGTCGGGCGGTAATTGAATTCGATGATGCCCAGCGGCGAATTCTCGACCAGCGTGCGAAACCGCTCTTCGCTCGCCCGTAAATCGGTCGCCTGCCGATTAAATACGACCCACATCCAGATCCCGATCGCGAGCGCCCCGAACATGACCACCGCCGGCAACAACAGATCCGGGCTTCCGGAAAGCGCAGCCGCAGGCCAGCTTAAAATCACGGGTTGGGGCGGCATGTTCACACGAACGGGATGGTGATAGAACCGGCCTTGGTGCGGTTTGTCGAGATTCGGTGAGCCACGGCCAAGGGCGCAGAAAGCAGCCTCGATCTCCGGAACCTGGCTGACCATAAACCGAGATTCCCGTTCTCCATGAAATTTCCGGGGCTGCCGCCAGCGGCCTCTCTCATTCCTATGCCCATGACCTTGCACGTTCGCGCCGCCGGACCCTCCGATGTTCCCCAGATTCTCGCGTTCATCCGCGGACTCGCCGACTATGAGAAACTGGCGCACGAAGTCGAGGCCACGGCGGAGCGGTTGCAGGCGACGCTCTTTCCGGCCGAGGGCCGGCCCGCGGCCGAATGCGTGCTGGCGTTTGCCGACGAAGCGCCGGTGGGCTTCGCGCTGTTTTTCACCAACTATTCCACCTTTCTGGCGAAGCCGGGGCTGTATCTGGAGGACCTTTTTGTACAGCCCGGGCTACGTGGTCAGGGCATTGGGAAGGCCTTGCTGCTTCATCTCGCCCGGCTCGCCAACGCCCGCGGGTATGGCCGCATGGAATGGTCAGTGCTGGATTGGAATGAGCCCGCAATCGCGTTTTACGAATCGTTCGGCGCACGCCGCTTGCGCGAGTGGCAGATCTGCCGGCTGACTGGTGCGGCACTCGCACAGTACCGCTAGCAGCGAAACCGCCGGCGCGGTTCGCTTCAGCGTTTTTCACCGCATTTTTGTTTTGCGCCTCGCGGCGGAATCGCTGCCTCTTTTCCTCATGTCGACTTCGCCCCCGCCCAACGCGGCTCTCGCCGAACTCGCGGATGTCCTGGGAGAAGATAATGTTCGCACGCTGGTGGGGACATTTCTGCGTGATTTTCCGGAGTCGTTCAGTCAACTCAGCGGCGGCGATCGCAAGACGCACCATCGCATTGCGCACAGCTTGAAGAGCAACTCAAAGCTCATGGGCGCATTCGAGTTGTCGCGGCGCATGGCCGATCTTGAGGCCCGGCTTGAGTCGGATAATGGCACCGACGTCACGCCGCAGGACTTGCAAGAGATTGCCGCCGAGTTCGCAACCGTCGCCGGCCCGCTGCAGGCTTTCGTGGGGGATTGATCCGAACGCAGCACCGCCTTGGGCCTTTGCACCGGTTCCGGCCATCTGACAATCGGCTTCGCGGATCCGGACGCCGACCAGCGCCTGGTTCGTCACGTCCGTGGCGCGGACGCCGGCACCGCGATCTCGCGAGGCCCCGCCTGCAAGTCTTGGCCTCCGTTGGTATTAACTGTCGACCAGCCCGGCCTGGATGCACCAGCGGGTGAGACTCGCCACTTCGCGCACGCCGACTTTTTCCATGATGTTGGCCCGGTGTTTTTCGACCGTGCGGACGCTCAGGTTCAGGGTCGCGGCAATCTCCTTCGACATCTGGCCCGCGGCGACCAGTCGCGCAATTTCCTGCTCGCGCTCGGTCAGCGGCACCTTCAGCGGCGGGGGCGTCCCGCCAAAGTTCGTAATCGTACCACCCTTGCCCCGCACGCGGCTGGCGAAAAACATGCCCCCGGAGCGCACCGTCTCAACTGCGCTCAGGACGTATTCGATCGGCTCTGTCTTGTCGACGTAACCGTTCACGCCCAGGGTCATCAGGTCAGCCGGGAGCCTCTCGCTCGGGTGGGCCGTGATCACCAGAATCTTCATGTCCGGAACCGCCCGGCGCAGGGCCCGGGCAATCTCCATGCCGTTGATGTCGGGCAACATCAGATCCACCACGAGCATGTCCGGTTTCTCCCGCAGGCAGAAATCCAGCCCGGGTTTGCCGAGCCCGAATTCACCGATGACTTGGAGATCCTTGACCTTGCCGAGGGTCAGGAGGATCAACTGACGAAACATGGTTTCGTCCTCGATTAGAACGGCGCGGAGTTTACGCATACAGAGTGCTGTCGAAAGCTTGGATAAGCGTTATTGCTGGCGGGGGCCCGCACAATTACGGATGTATGACCCTCATAGTTAATGCTACCGTGATCCGTCTGACAATCCCGATGTCGAAACTCAAGCCTTCATTGCAGCTAACCACGCTGCGGCCGCTTCTTGCGCCGCGGCGAGAGGTCTCGCGTTGGTCGCCCCGATGAGCGAGCCGAGCAAAGCCACGCCGCGCGCACACATCCTCGTGGTCGAGGATTCGTCCGTCTTTCGCGAGATGCAGGGTTTGCTGCTCGGGCAGGCTGGGTTCGCGGTGTCGCTCCATGAGTTTCCGCAAGCGGCGCTCGAAGAGGCCGCCAAGCAGCACTTCGACCTGGTCGTGATCGATTACGAGCTGCCGGAGATGAACGGGCAGCAGTTCATGCTCGCCCTCCGGCAGATCCAGCCGGACGTCGCGGTGATTTTCGTCTCGGGATCACTGACGCTTGAGCTCGCCGTGCAGTTGAGCAGCCAGGGCGTGGCCGGAATTTTCAACAAGCCGGCCAATCCGAAGACGCTGCTCGAAAAAATTAACGAGACGCTCGCCCGGAACGCCGTGCGTGACACCGCCGCCCGGGTGGGTTCGGGTTCGCCGCTGGCCACGCGGCGCGGCACATCCAGTGCACCCTTCGCCACGGCCACGCCCGCGTCCTCCACGCCCGTCGCCGGCCAGCTGGCGTACCAGCCGCGGTTTGTGCTGGGTAACTCGGAGTTTTTTCGCGACTTCACCCACCGTCTTTGGAAAGTGCGGGATTTTCGCGCCGTGCTGCTGCTCCAGGGCGAGCCGGGTAGCGCCTTCGAACTCCTCGCCCGCGACTTGGCGGAGATTTCGATTTTTCGAGACGGGCCGATCATGGTTTGCGACGCCGTGAAATTCGAACCGCTCCGCCTGATCGAGGTGCTCGCACCATCGCTGCTCTCGCACGATGCCGGCACTCTGGTCGTCACGGGTGTGGAAGCATTTACCGCCGAGCAGCAGAAAACCCTGCAGAACCTGATGACCGGGCGCGATGTGTTCCTGCCGTTCGCACGCCGCTTCCGCCTTGTCCTCGCCGCAACGAACAAGCTTTCCGAGCGGGTTGATGACGGAAGTTTTGGCGAAACCCTCTTCTACAAAATCAGTTCCCTTTCCCTGGCGGTGCCGAGCCTGCGGGAGATGCGCGGCGATATTGCGGCCAATGCGGCCCGGATTTTGGAGCAACTGGGAGAATCCGGCAATGCGGCCGTCCCCGTGGCGTTCACGCCCGAGGCCGCCGAATGGATCGAGGCCCAGGACTGGCCGGGCAATTACGATCAACTCTATCGCACCCTGCAAATGGCGGTGGGTTACGCCCACGGGCCTGACCTCACCGTGGCGGCGCTCGAGGGCGGCCTGCATCATGAGGATGACTTCGTCGCCGCCGTCCCGCGGGTGCCGGTCCCGGTCGCGCTTCCCGATACCGGTGAACACGAGGTGGGCGAGACGCGCCCGCCGTTCCCGCTGGCGAGCGACCTGGCCTCCGAAACCGTCGCCGTCGCCCCGAAGTTGCCCGCGCCCAACGGGGCCTCCGCCGCGCCCGCGCCGGTTTCAACCAATTCTTCGGCCAAGCCGGTCACGGCCCCGCCCCCGCCGACAACCGCAGCCGCGCGCTCTCTCACGGCTCAAAGCCTTTTCCGTCCGGCGGCCCGATCCTACAATTTTAGCCAGCGCCTCGCCGACTCGCTCGCCACCGCCGACGCGGTTGGCGCGTCCTGAAAAGGTTGGAACGTCACGTAGCCCGTTCCACCGGTCCCGAACCAATTATCGCCGGGAGACACCGCGTCCTCGCAACGTACCGCTCGTCCACCGCGGCGGCCGCGCCGCGGATTCAGGCTTCAACCCGCTGAAAAGTTCGAGCGGGCGGACAGAATCGTCCCGCCGCCGAACTGGGTCGTGGCGATCCGGATATTCCGTCCGTTGCCGGGCCGCAATCCCCTTGTCTCGCGGGCATTGAACCCCTGATATCGACGGCTGTCTCATTTCCAATTATCACCGCGCCATGCCACCGAGTCCACTCAGCGAGAATCGCTCGTTTTCGCCTGACGATTCTTTTCATCGAGAATTGAAGGCGGGAGCGTTGCGGCGGGCGGACGCCGGGCGGGTCGCAGCCCTCGCCGTGGAATTCGTACATGACCTCCACTTCGCGCTGGTGGAGAATCTGGGCGATTCCGCGCAAGACGTTCTCTACCGGACCGGCTACGAATGGGGTCTGCAGGACATGCTCCGTTTGAACCAGCATCTCCGCGAAGAGATTGGCGGGAGCAATTTCGATCTGTGGCAGATGGATGCAAAGTTCGTGATCGATTCGTGGTGGGCGGCCCTGGCCGAATCCGGCTGGGGCACCTGCCAGTTCGACTTTTCCCGACTCTCGCGCGGGGTGGTCTGCGCCGAGTTGAAAGACAGCATCGTCGCGCAGGCCCTCGACGGCGCCGAACAACCGGTGTGCCACCTCTACGCCGGACTCTTTGCGGGCGCCCTCAGCTTCTTCGAGCGCGCCGAGCGCCACGCGGTCGAGATCCAATGCCAGGCGATGGCTCACGATTCGTGCCGGTTTGTAATCGGACCCGGTGCTGAAGTCGACAATGCCGAATCGCGGCGCCAGCAGGGTGCCAGCGCCACCGAAATTATCCGCCGGCTCAGCTGAAATCACCGTCATGTCCTCCTGGAACGAAATCCACTACGCGCGCGCGCAGGAATTTGTCCGCCTGATCGCCGACACGCTCGCGCCTCCCGCCGCAAGCCCGGCACCTGCGGCCGCGCCCGGCAAGGCGCTGGCGGGCGCCCTGTTCCGCTCCGCCTCACCCGCCGGCGGTTCGCCCGCCTATGCGCCCGCGCCGCCCAAGGCGACCGCCGGCCTGCCCGCACCCACCGCGCCGGGCCCGACGGCCGCGTCGGTCTTCAACAAGATCCCGTGGAAAAAATAGCCGGTCACACCGATGCCGAATTCTGAGGAGATACTTTCGTCGCTCGGACTCGAGCAGCTGATCGCCGCCGGTGGGTTCACCCGGGATGAGACGGGCGGCGTGATGGCGAATCCAGCCGGGGCGCGTGTCGTCTGTGTCGGGCCCGAACTGCTGCGCAGCCTCCACCTGGTGCTCGACCACGAGCGCACCGGCGCGTGGACCGCGGTCTTGAAAACTGCTGGATTCGCCTCCGGCAAGAAGATCGCGGCGAACCTCGACGCGGAACTCGCAGGGCTCGGAAAGCCAGCCCTCGCCGCCTTGCCGATCGAGGGCTGCCTGGTTTTCATCGAGCACTATTTTGCCGTGCATGGTTGGGGCCGGCTCACGTTGGATCTCACGGATGCGGCCCAGCACGGCGTCGTGCTGGCACGTCTGGAACAGAGTGTTTTTGCCGGCGCGCTGCAGGATCCCAAGCTCTTCGCCGATCCGCTGCTGGCCGGCATCCTGCAGGGCTTCTTCGAGCACATCAGCGGCCAGGTTCTCGGCTGCGAGGAAATCGCGTGTGCGCGACGCGGCGCCCCCCACTGCATTTTTGTCATCACCGCGCCGGAGCGACTGGGATCCATCATTTCCTTTGTCGGGTACGAATCCGCCGAGGCGATCCTAAATCGGCTTCGCGCCTGAGCCATCGTCATGCCGCCGCCCCGGATCACCTGCCTGTTTCACGACTCGACCACGATCACGGCATTTCTGAATGCCGACACTGGACGGGTGTTCGCCGGCGATCTGCTGATCGAGTGCGCGTTGCGGCCGGCCCTTGGCTTCGTGCTTAACCTCGAGACTCCGGTCAACTACCCGGGACTGACCGGGTTGCTCGGCGGCGCGGACATCGGGACGCTGGCCCACCCCACGGAACGTTTGCCCGCGCCCATCATTCTCGCACCGGGCACGCCGGTCTCGCCGATCGCGCTTCGCGCCGCGGTGCCCCTGCTGCTGGCGCCCGATGAACGCCTCACCGAAGTCACGCTGCTGGTGCCGATGTCCGAGGCGCGGGCCATCGGCGCCACGGTTGCGGTCGCGGACCGTTTTGTCATCGCCTGGGATGCCACCGCGTTTCCGCACGAGGAACTCGTGGAGTTCGGCCGCTGGCTTTCAGCCGAGCACCTGCTTACGGCCGCAAATTTCGCGGGGCTGTTCCCCTACGCGCCGGTGGCGCTGAATGCCGCGCACGGCCACCGGCTCTCCGCCCTGCTCGCACCGCTCGCCGCCCGCGCTCCGGGCATCCAGGCCGCGATCATCGCGACCGCAGATTGAGTTCGGCCCCCCGTTTATCCTGAGAGCCCGCGACCGTGGGCGGTGGGCGACAAGTCCCCGGCACGCGGCAGAATCGGTTCAGGTGACGACGAGTTTGACCACGGCGATCGCGAGCACGACGGCGAGCACCGGGCGCAGACGGGCCGGCTGCGCGATGCGACTGCCCCAGCGCACCCCCATCCATCCGCCGGCCACCGCGGCCACCGCCAGCCAGATCCAGCCGGCAGGCAAATGATCGAGCGAATTCGCGTTTCCGGCCAGACCCGCGGCGGAGTTGACAAAAATAAACGGCGCCGAGACGGCCGCGGCCGTCTTGACGTCCGCCCACCGGCAGACCAGCAGCAGCGGGGTCAGAAAAATGCCGCCGCCAACGCCGATCAATCCAGACGCAAAACCGATGCCCGCGCCCGCTCCCACCGCGGCCCACCACGGAAGCGGCCGCGTTGCCGTCTGCACCTTCACCGGCCACAGCAGGCGGACCGCGGCAAACGCCAGCGCCGCGGCGATGAGGAGCCGGAACGCGGGTGCCGGCAAGTCGAGCCGCCCGCCCGCGAACGCGCAGGGAATCGAAACCACCGCGAACGGCCAGAAGAGCCGCCACGTGAAATGTCCCGCACGGAAAAACGCCGCCGTCCCGAGCAGCGACACCGCGAGATTAAGGAGCAGCGCGGTTGGTTTCATGGCGACCGGAGCCACGCCCGCCAGCGCCATCACCGCAAGGTAGCCGGAGGCACCGCCATGTCCGACGCTTGCATAGAGAACCGCAACGAGCGCGATCGGCACCAGTAACGGCAGCCACTCGATCATGCGGAACTCACTTTTTCTTCCGCCCGGCCTTGCCCGCCGTCCCCGCCTTGCCCGCGGCTCCCTCCGGAAAATCGCGCGTCGGATCCATCTTCTGCAGCTGCTCGGGGGTCGGCCCGCCACCGAATTGTTGCCAATAACGCTCCGCAAACGGATTCAGCCGCGGTCCCATTGCCTTCTCGTTCACGAGCATCGGCTGCACCGAGTCCCACCACGCGTCGTAGGATGCCGCGAGTCGGCGCACGACGTCGGGGTGGTCGCGGGCGACATCGCGTTCTTCGCCGCGATCGTTCGACAAATCAAACAGCTGCCACGCCGGCGCCACGCCGCCCTCGATTGAGACCAGGTGCCAGCGCGGATCGCGCACGGAGCAGTTCTTGAATTTGGCGAGTCTGGGATCGCTGCCCTTCGGCCAGCGCCCCACATGCGTGAAGAGCGTGCGCTCCGCCCACGGTGCGTCGGGGCGCGTCAACAGCGGCACGAGGCTCCGCCCCTCCACCTGCGCGCGCACGGCGGGCGTAAGCGTCGCACCCGCGATCTCCGCCAGCGTGGGGAAAAAATCGAGGTGAGCCGTGAGCGCGCCGACGTCCGCCGGCTGCCAGCGCGCCGGCCAGCGCCAAAACGACGACGCGCGCGTGCCCCCCAGCCAGGGCGTGCCTTTCCGCGCCCGCATCCCGGCGTTGTACACGGCGGTGCCGGCCGTGCCGCCGTTGTCGTTCATGAATACCACCAGCGTGTCACGGGCGAGGCCCCACTCGTCGAGGCGCGCCAGCAGCCGGCCCACGTTTTGATCGATGTTGTGGAGCATGCCGAAGAAATTGGCGGTCTGCTCGTCGGGCGTTTTTCCCCGGTAAAGCGCGGCATCCTCGGGCCGCGCGTTGTAGGGCGCGTGAGGCGCGTTGGTCGCGATATGGGCGTAGAACGGTCCGCCGCGGGTCTTCGCGCCCTCGATCCAGCGCAGGGCCTGGGCGAAGAAAAGATCGGTGCAGTAGCCCTTGGTTTTCTCGAAGGTGCCGTTGTGCAGGATCGCCGGATCGAAATAGGTGTTGCCCGGCGCGTCGCCGCATGAGCCGGGATACGACTGCCCGATGCCGCCGCCGCCATGGATGTACACCTCGTCGAATCCCCGCTGCCCCGGTTGGTAGGCGGCCTCGTCACCGAGGTGCCACTTGCCAAAGATTCCGGTGGTGTACCCAGCACCCTTGAGCACCTGCGCCAGCGTGGTCGCCCCCAGCGTGAGCCGCTCGCGCTCCAGGATCGTGTGCGTGATGCCGTTCTTGAATTCGTGCCGCCCCGTGTAGAGCGCGCTGCGCGTGGGCGCGCACGTCGGACTTACGTGAAAGTCCGTGAACCGTACGCTTTGCGCCCGCAGTGCGTCGAGATTCGGAGTCTGCAACACCGGATTGCCGTGCGCCGAGATATCGCCGTAGCCCTGATCATCGGTGAGCACGAAGACGATGTTGGGCGGGCGTAGCGACACCATGTTGTTCTTTTCCTTGTAGGCCTGAAGTTCCCGCGCCATGCGGTCGGCGCGCTCTTGTTCGGCTGGCGCAGCGGCCGACGCCGCCGCGGAAAACAGTGCCATGCAACCGAGCGCCAGCAGGAAGGGATTCTCTCTCATGGTGAGGGTTGGTTGAAATCAGAACGGGCCGCGACCGCAACGATTGTCTCGAGCCATCGTCCCTCGGGATTTCCACCCTCCGGCGAACGGACCGGGGCGATTCGCGTTGATTCGCCCGATGCGCGAGCAAACGTTTCCCGGTTGCGGCCTGACTCCTCGCTGCGCTCAAAATGTAAGGGAACCAACCCATGCGCCTCGCCCTGCTCCTGGCCGCCCTCGCCCTGCAGTTAACCTCCGTCCTTCGCGCCGCCGATCGCGCCCGCACTGTCTCGATCGTGCGTGATGCCGCCCCCGGGCGCGCCGCTCGTCACGGGCTCGATCAGCTCGAGGCCGCGCTTCGCGCCCAGGGCTGGACGGTCGATACGCCGACGTCCGTCGAATCCGCCCCCGGCCAGCACGTCATCCTCGTCGGCACCGCGTCCGGCCGTGGCGCCGCCGCCCACGCCCTCCGCGCCGCCGGCGTCGCCCTTCCCACCGCCGCCGAAGCGCTCGCGGTGCGAAAACTTTCCGGGCCCGCCCACCCCGTCCTCGTGCTCTGCGGCGCCGACGATCGCGGGCTCATGTACGCGGCGCTCGATGCCGCCGCCCGCATCGGCTGGGCGGACTCCGCGGGCACCCGCGAAGCGGATCCGTTCCGCGAAATCCGCGACGTCAGCGAGGCACCCCACGTGCTCGATCGTTCGCTTTCGATCTACACGATGAACCGCGCCTACTGGGAAAGCCGGTTCTACGACGAACGCTACTGGACGCGCTACCTCGACACGCTGGCCGCAAACCGCTTCAACCGTTTCCTGATCGTCTTCGGCTACGAGAACGGCGGCTTCCTCGCGCCGCCGTATCCCTATTTCTTTGACACGCCGGGCTTCCCCGGGGTGCGCATGGCCGGCCTCACGCCCGATCGGCAGCGCGGCAACCTCGCCGCGCTCAACCGCCTGATCGAGCTCGCGCACGATCGCGGCATCGCCGTCAGCCTCGGGATCTGGGATCACATCTATCGCGCCGGCGTCCAGACCGGCGGCGCCGAATGGCTGGGAGAGTACCAGGGCCGGACCGTGCCCAACACGGTCGCGGGCGTGACGGCCGAAAATCTCAACGCCTACACTCTCGCCGCGTTGAAGGAGCTGCTCGCCCGCGTGCCCGCCGTCGACGCCTTGCAATTCCGCGTCCACGAGGAGTCCGGCCTGAAGCGCGAGGAGATGGACGGTTTCTGGCGCGCGGTTTTCGCACACGTGCAGCAGCAGCGGCCCGGCATGCTCCTGGAGGTGCGCGCCAAGGGCACGCCCGACAGCGTGATCGCCAGCGCGCTCGCCCTCGGCGTCAATCTTCGTGTCGAGACCAAGTACTGGATGGAGCAGATGGGGCTGCCGTTCCACCCCACGCACATCAACCCGCCCAACCAGCGCGACCGCCGCCACGGCTATGCCGATCTGCTGCGCTACCCGCAGCGCTACCAGCTCGACTGGCGGCTTTGGAACGGCGGCACGACCCGCGTGCTGCTCTGGGCCGATCCCGACTACGTGCGCCGCTTCTCGGCGTCGACGCAACTTTACGCCAGTCCCAACTGGGATGTGCAGGAACCGCTGGCGACCAAGATGGAGGCGCAACGGCCCGAGATGCCCGGGTTCGACCTGATGCCGGCGAAATATCGCCACTACGAGTTCGAGTTCGAGCGTTACTGGCATTTTTTCCAGGTGTGGGGCCGACTCGGATACAATCCGGACACGCCGCCCGAGCTGTGGCAGCGCGAATTCCAGCGCCGTTTTGGCGCCGCGGCGTCGCCGCTCGAGGCCGGCCTGCACCGCGCCTCGGGCGTGCTCCCGATGATCGTGGCCGCGGTCTACCCCTACCGCCTGTTCCCCACCACGCGTGGCTGGGCTGAGCGCCAGAGCCTCGGCCCCGTGCTCGCCGACTACGCGAACAACGAGGGCACCGACGTCGAGCAATTTGAAAGTTTCGCCGCCGCCGCGCGACGCATCCTTGCCGGCGGCACGACGACCAAGCGCACGCCGGACGCGACCAGCCGCTGGTTTGATGCCACGGCCGGTGCCATCCTCGCCTCGGTCGCCCAAGCCGAGGCCGCCGCCGGCGATCGGCGCAGCCTGGAATTCGATGCGACCGTGACCGACCTGCGAATCCTCGCGCAGCTGGCGCGGTTTCACGCCCGGCGCGCGGTTGCCGCCGTCCACTACAATCTCTTCAAGCGCGGCCTGCGGCTCGGGGAGCTGCTTGCCGCCACGCTCCAGGAACGGGAGGCGGTGGCAGCGTGGCGCGGTCTGGTGGCGGCCGCCGGCGATCGCTACGCCTTCGACCTCGCGATGGGCGCGCGCAATCACAGCCTTTGTGGCCACTGGCGCGATGAGCTGGTCCGGCTGGAGGCCAATCTCAAGGACCTCGAGGAGCAATGCTGTCCGCCGGACGAGGCGGTCTTGAAGGAAAAGGTCTGGCAACCTGCGACCACCGGGGATCGCGAACCGCCCCGCGTGGGGCACGAGCGAATCCGCACCGCCCGTCCCGGTGAGCCGTTGCGCATGGTGGTGCGCGCGACTGACGCCTCCGGGGTGAAGTCAGTGCGGGTGCGCTACCGGGGCACGACCCAATTCGAAGATTACGAGACCCTCGAACTGCAACCAACGGGGGAACCGGGAGAGTACGCGGCCACGATTCCGGCCGCGGCCGTGTCGCCGCGCTGGGATTTCATGTATTTTATCGAGGCCCTCGACAACATCGGCAACGGCACGAACTGGCCCGACCTCGCCCGCGAAATGCCCTACGTGATCGTCACGCTCCAGCGGGAGTGAGCGGCGCACCCGCCCGGCACTTCCGCCGCTTCCGCCGGTCACACCTTGCCCATGAAAAAACCCGCCGCCCACGTTGTTGCCCTCGGCGTGGGCCTGGTGTGCGCGGGCCTCCTGCTCTGGCTCTGGCGCGGGAGTGTTCGTGATTCGGGTGAACCGGCGGCGTCCGGCCCCGCCACCGCCGACACGATGGCGCCGCCGACTCCGGACGCCAGTCCTGCGCCCGCCTCGACCCTTGAGGCGGAAACCCGCGCCATTCTCGCCCGTCTGCAGCGCGCCCTGGCGCGCCGCGACACGCGACCCCGCGAGGCACTCCTGGCCTTCAAGGACGAGGCGGCCATGCGCCGATTCGTCGCGCGCGCGCAGAAGCGCGGCCTGACGGTCATCAGTCAGGCCGCCGATTTGCGCACCGCGCGCGTCCGGTTTGACCGGTTCAATGCGCTGCAGGACGAATTGCTTCAAAATGCCGGCGACTACGCGGACATCTCCGCCAACTACACCTTTAATGTCCCGACCGTACCCGCGAAGGAGGATCGCGCCGCCGCCGAACAGGTGCCGTTTCGCAACGACACCCTCACCTTCCTCGGCATCACCGGCGATTTCAGCCACTGGGGGCGCGGCACGACGATCGCGATCCTCGACACCGGGGTCGCAGCCGACGCGACCTTCGGCCCCGGGCGCCTGCGCGCGCTGGACCTCGGGCTGGGCATGACCCCGGGCACCGGTCCGGACGACGGCCATGGCACCGCCGTCGCCGCCCTCGCCGGCGGACTCGCGCCGGATGCCGCCGGCGTCGCCCCCGCCGCCAATCTCCTCAGCATCCGCGTGACCGATACGAGCGGTACCAGCGACATCTTCACCGTTTCCCAGGGCATCGTCGCCGCCGTGAACGCGGGCGCGAAGATCATCAACATCAGCCTCGGCAGCTACGCGACCGGCGCGATCCTCGAGGCCGCGTTGACCTATGCGACCGAACGCGGCGCGCTTATCGTGGCCGCAGCCGGAAACGATCAGGCGGCGCAACTGGCCTGGCCCGCGGCGTATCCCGGCGTGATTTCGGTCGGCGCGGTCGACAAGGCCGAGCAGCAGGTCACGTTCTCGAACTCCGGGTCGCAGCTCCAGCTCTCCGCGCCCGGCTATGGCGTGCAGACCGCCTGGCTGGACGGCGCGCGGGCCTACGTCGATGGCACGTCCGCGAGCGCGCCGCTGGTGGCCGGCGCGATCGCCGCGGTCATGTCGCAAAATGCGAGCCTCACGGCCCAGCAGGCGGCGGACCTCCTCATGCGCACGGCCAGCGATGGCGGTGCCCCTGGGGTCGACCCTGCGTTCGGCCGCGGCATCCTCAACCTCGGCTGGGCGATGAACAGCAGCAATCCCGGCTACGTCGACACCGCCGTCTCGACCCACTATTACGATGCCGCGAACAACCAGATGCAGTTCGTCGTGCAGAATCGGAGCGCGCTCACGGTGAGCGGGCTGACGCTCACCGTGAGCGGGGCCTCGACCTCGACTCAGTCCGTGCCGAGCCTGGCTCCCGGCGAGTCCTACGTTGCCCGGGTACCCGTCAACGACGTGGCACTGAAGAGTGCCGGCCGGCTGGCGTTCACGACCCAGCTCGTGAACCCGGCTGGACTCGTCGATCGGGTGCCGGCGAACAACCGGAAATCGAGCATCCTGACGCCGCCGGGCAAGCCGTAGGACTTTGCTCTCGGTTGCCGCACGTGAGCACAGCAAACGCGTGGTCTTTCGATCCCCACCTTGTCGCTGCGCTCCAAGGCGGTCACGGAATCAAGCCGGGGGTATCGGGCTGTCTCGCATCAACGTTTCGTTGGCGTTGGGCCAGGCGATCGGATGGGTCACGGGGATTGCGCCCCGTGACCCTTCCACACCACCGGACGTGCGGTTTTCCGCATCCGGCGGTTGAAACAGGCGCCGGTCACTGGCGTGCCGGCGTCAGGATCCACGGAATGATAAACCCAT
>JBIJCX010000537.1:0-4408 GCA_044344465.1 Opitutaceae bacterium | reverse complement strand
GGCCGACCGTCGGCCCTGGTTGCCGCCACGGTGGAGGCGATGCAAGCGTACGCCGCGAGACGCTGGCCCGCGCCGGTGGGCGCTGCTTCTCCTTGAGTTGAGATATCCGGGGCGGAGTGGTGCGGGCATTGGTCGGGTCGCCCCGATCGTGCTCCGCGACCGCGGGAAGGATCGAAGCCGTCGCTTGCCACCGGGGCCAATCGCGCTGGCACTGCCGGCCCTTTCGCGCATGGTACCGCGGCAGGTGCTTCTTCACCCATGAAAAACCGGATCCTCTGGTTCGCCGTCGCGGCGGCCGTCATCGCGGCCGCGCTCTTCCTCGCGCGCCGTCCGGCGACACCGGCGCCGACGGGAGCCGCCGGACGCCCTCCGCCGGCCATGCCGGCCCGGACCGTCGCGCCCAAACCCGGCAGCGCCGCGACCACCCTGCCGGGGCCGGCCGGTCAGGTCCGCCCTGCGACGACACCGGCGGCCGCGGCCCCGCCGGCGGCGCAGCGAAAACCGGGATACCCGGCCCCGGTCGTGCCGATCCAGGATGGCGCAACCATCGACTTTTCCATCGGCACCCCGGTCGTGCGTAGCGGAGGAGCCGATACGGAAGCGCTCGAACGCTCGCTGCAGGAGATGGCCAAGGCGACCAAGAACGTCACCTTTCCGCCCGCCCAGAAGGCGACCGCGGAGCCGGCGCCGAAAAAGTAACGTTTACTTCGCGCCCGTCAGCATGTCTTCCATCAGCGCGATCGCCGTGGCTTCGGTGATGTCGCGCACGTCGAACTGCCGCATGACCCGGCCGGCCTGCACGCCCTTGCCGATCACGTCGCTCGCCGCGGCCTGGCCGATGATGGCAGCGTCCTTCAGGCGAATTGCCGTGGCCTGGATGTCGGGCACGGGATAGGTCGCGTCGCCCGAGACCTCGGGCACGGTGATGTTGCGGCTCGAAATCAGGACCTCGATCGCGATGTCGGCGATCTTCGCCAGGGCCTCGCGATCCTTCGCCGCCCGATCGCCCACCAGGTGCGTCCCCGCCTGTTCCGGCAGCAGGGCCGCGGCGGTGTCCTGATCGGCGAGTTGCGCCCCGCCGTTGCGGAACGCGCGGCCGAAGAGCCGCTCGACCTCGCGCACGGTCTGGCGATCGGCGAGCGTGGGCGCGGTGCCTGCCTTGACTTGGTACGTGTTTGCGCCGCTCGCCTTGATCGCGGCTCCCGCATCGGCCTTCTCATAGCGCTCGGTGCGCCCCGTGAGCTTCAGGCCGGACGACGTGTCGATGAGGGCGCGGTTGACGTAAATCACAATACGCGGCGCATGGTCGGCCTTGTAGACCTTGCGGAAGCCTTCGAGCACGCCATCGGCGGCCTGGCGGGCAATCAGCGTGTCGGACGAGGGGCCATAAACCCGCTGCGATCCGGGTTGCGGCGCCGACGCCAAGGTTGACGGCAGGGCCTGGGCCACGGGCGGTGGTGCTGGCGGCGGCTGGTTGGCCGACTGAGCGACGGCGAAAGGCGCGAGAACCAGGGCGACGGGAACGAGGAGAAAAGTGCGGGCATTCATGGCGGGATGATGGTTGAGGGCGGGTCCGATTGCCGGGCGGGGTGGCGCGAGGTCTTACCGGGCCTGCCGGACGCGGACGGTGTATTTCTTGGCCGACGTGTTCATCGCGGTGAAGCGCACGGCCTCGGTGGAATTCTCGGTGAGAATCAGGGTCTGGAAGGGTGTCTCGTCGCCGGTAGAGAAGCCCTGCTCGTCCTTGAACACACAGTTGATCTGGACCTGGATGCGGCGGCTCTCGCGATTCTTGACGTTGGCCACCACTTCGAGCCGGCCGTCACCCAGGGTGCGCTCCTGCAGGCCCGTGCACGTGACGGAATATTGCGCTGGCTGATCGAGGAGCACAAAGCGGTCCGTGTTCTCGAGCGTGTACTTGGTCGTGTCGAGGGGAGCGAACGGCCCGGGTTCCGTGACGCAGCCGGACAACAGCAACAGCGCGAGGGCGCCGAGCGTCGCCGCGGCGACGGCGGGCGTGGTGGCGGCGCGAAGGAAAAATCGCCGTTTCGGCCGGTTTCCGGCGGAAGGGTTCCGGGCGGGTGGGTTCAGATAAGGCTGGTTGTTCATAAGACGGGTGCGCGTTGCTCTACGCGGTGAGACTGCACTTCAGCGTTTAAGTTCGCTCAAAAAAACCACGGTGTCGCGATCGTCAGCCGTGACCGAAATCGTCACTTCCTGCGTCCGTCGTTCGAGGACGTTGCCCTCGCGGTCGAGGAACTCGATGCGCCCGGCATGCTGGCCCGGCGGCAGTTTCAGGGTGGCGAAGCTGAGCCGCTGCGGCAGGTTGTCCCATTGGCGGATGTCAGCCTGGGCTTGCGTGGCGGCCGAGGCGGCCTTGCCGATCAAGCCGAGCAGGCCGAGGCCAATCGCGGCGAGTTCGGAGTCATCGCCATCCTTGCCCTGGCGTTCGCGGCGCCGTGCGTCGCTGTGGGCGATCGCGGCGCCGGCGAGCGCGACATCGCCGGCGACGTTGGCGCCGGTCTTGAAATAGGCCTTGTTGCCCAGGATGTGGTCCATCACGCGCCCGCCCCGGGTCGTGGCTTGAAAACCGAGGTCGTCGTAGGCGGGAAGGGGCACGATCTTCCGGCCCTGCTCGAGCACCAGGCGCGCCGCGCGCGAGGGCGAATCGTCGGCGTAGAAGCGGAGTTGCTCGCCGTGCTGGCCGGCGGCGTACTTGCGCGGGCCGTATCCGAATTCGGCGAACACGAGGACGTTGGCAGCGGGGCTGTAGGGCGGCAGCGTGATCTTTTCACCGGCGTTCCGCTGGGCGCGCACCAAGGCGTCGCTGCCATCGCCCTGGAGCTTCGCCGTCGCCAGGCCGTCGAGGTAGTCGAGCAGGACGTAGTCGGCATTGTAGTGCTCCTTCTCCGGATCGCTGTCAAAGACCTGGCCGGAACGGAAGCACGCCCGGGCGTTGTCCGGCTGCCCGTCGCGCCAGTAGAGGATGCCACGGTAGTAATATGCCATCACGCGCTCGTAGGGCTCGCCGATGAACGTCTTCGTGCTCTCCGCCGAAAAGAGACTGCGGGCGCGCTCCGCCTCCGCCGAATTGGTGATGATGCCGCCGATCAGCGCAATGGCATCGTCGAAGCGCGCTTTCGCCGTGGCATCGTCACCCTTGCGCAACGCGGTCAGGCCGAGCCGGTAGTCGAAGAGCACGCGATCCTTGTCCGCCACCGGTGCAGCGCGCCGGTCGGCGGCCGTCGGGCGGGTGGCAGCCGGCGGACGGTCGGCGACCGCCCGTGGGGTCCCACGCGGGGGATCCGTCAGGTCAGAGACACAGCCGGTGGAGAGCATGAGCGGCGCGGCGGCGGCCATGACGGCGAGGGACCGGAAGTGAGACCAGCGGTGCGGCCGGTTGCGGCGCGGGAAAATCATCATGTCTGGCGCTTCCAGGAGCCTGCTGGCAGGCGATTCACACGCGGTGACGGAAGACACGGCATCGCCCGCCAGCAGGCTCCGGCAAATTCAAGCGTCACCTTAGCGATACGCGGCGTCCTCGAGCCCCTGCTTCTTCACTTCCGCGGAGTCCTCCCAGACGATCTCGCTCGTGCGCGCGCTCGTCAGGCGAAAGCTGTAGAGCACATAGTCGCTCGTGCCGGCGGAGGTGCGCGTCGTGAGGCCGTCGAGTTTGCCGGTCAGGAAGAAATCGGCGCCGCGAAACTCGACCACATTCGGGTCGCTGCTCGCGGTGACCTGGCCGGATTGCTTGAGCGCCCGCTCGCGCTCGAGCGTTTTCATCATTTCCCGGTCGAGAAAGCTCACCCGGCCGGCCGCCTTCGAGTTCAGCTGGGTGCGGATGCGGGTGAGGAAGATGTCCTTGTTGATCGGGAAGCGCGTGTTGTTGAGCACCGGTTCGAGCACGATGAACGGCCGGGTCTGGGCGCGGGCGATCTCGGGGATGCCGAGGATGCTGCGGGCCATCTTGTCGGTCACACTCACAAGGTCCTGGGACTCGATGCCGGTGCCGGCGACGAAGCCGCGCTCGTCGGGCCGCATCTCGGTGACGGGCACGCCCGAGGGATTCTTGACGCCCGCTGTCGTTTCACAGCCGGCGAGAAAGGCCGAAACTGCGCCGATGCCGGCGAGAAGGAGACGAGAGGTATTATTCATGGTGTGGTTGGAAAATCTCAATTCCGCCCAAACAGGGTGTTGGCCGAACTCATCGGCGTGGCGGGAGCATTGTAGTAATTATTGATGATCGTCACATTCTGCGGCTGGGCCGCCGGTGCCGCCGGCGTCTGGACGACTGGCGCCTGCTGCACCACCATGGGCGACTCGTAGGCGACCGCCCGGCGGTTGGCGTCCAGCACGGAGCCCAGAAGCCAGCCGGCGCCCGCACCCCAGGCCGCGCCGCGCCAGCCGT
>JBIJCX010000536.1:0-4412 GCA_044344465.1 Opitutaceae bacterium | reverse complement strand
TTCGGCGGCGCAGGTTTGGGCGTAAAGATCACGTCGAAAACCACGGCGGGAGCCGGCCCGACCGTCAATCGGCCCTCCAGTTGCCTGACGAGGCTTGCCACGAGTTGCAGACCCAGCGAGTGGCCTCACTTTGACTCAAAGTCTGCGGGCAGCCCCACGCCAGTGTTGCTCATGCGCAGCCGCACTTGCGGACCGCCGTCCACCAGCTGCAATCCGATCCGGACCTCGCCATTACCACCGTCCGGGAAACCATGTTTGAGGATCTCGCAGCCACTAAAATCCGGAGCCCCATCACTATCCCAAAACTCAACCGCCGGATCATCTTCGTCCCCAATCTCAGTGCCCGGAAAGCCCCACCGAGGCGCCGCCGGAGCTGACGTTTTTCCCGACCACCCTGAGCCGATCCGGCCCATCGTCTTGCTCGTTGATCGGTGGTCGGGCGCCTCAGGCTGCCGACCCCGCTGGCCTTCGGCTGGGGGTTGAGCGATCGCGGTGACGGGGCGCGGCAGGGGCTCAATATGGGCAAAGTCGAAAGTATCCACTGGCTTAGTCCACCCGTAGTCCTTCCGATGCCGCCGGCTCTTCGCCGACCGACGGCCAAGCTCAGAGCAGACCTCCGAGGAGCGCTCGCGCATTACATCTTTGTTTGGGCATTCAGTTTTCATGGCTTGGAGATTCCCAAGAGGACTGGTCCTCATCCGGGTGCCTCGTGGCTCGGTCAGAGGTTCGGTTTCGGCCGGGTGCAGCGTTGGCGGCGAGGTTGAGGTGGGGAAAAAGGCCTGCGATTTCCTGGAGCAGCCGGCGTTGCAGCCCGATCTTGGGCAGAAAACGGTCGGCGCCGAGCCGCAGACACTCTGCCTGCACGCCCGCATCCTGATCGACGCTGATCATGATGATTCTCACCTGCGGGCGGTGGCGGCGGACAACGGCGACTGCCTCCAGCCCGTTCATCCCGGGCATGTGCACATCCATCACCACCAAGTCGGGCTCGTGCCGCAGCACCTGCGCGAGGGTATCCGTGCCGTTGTTGGCTCCCGCCACCACCAGCAGCGCCGGCTGCTTGTGGAGGAGCAGGCCGATGGCGGCCATGACCGTGTGGGAATCATCCACCAACAGCACACGAATCGTTTGGATCGCGGAGTGGGCCGTAAGGGCCAGCGTCATGGCCTCATCATCGCGCCCGCCGGACGCGAAGGGAATTCTCGCGATACCTTAATTTCGACGGGGAAGACCATGTAGCTTCACCGGGGAAAGCATGCAAGGGAAACTACGTAGAGCGACCCACGGGCAGCAAGGTTGCTGCCCGCATCTCCCTGCAACCGCGGGTGGCGGCGTCGCGACCGCTACGAAGGTTCCCCTTCCCCACCAACCGGCGGCTACGGCTCGACGATCCGGTTGTGCACGGCGTAGCGCACAAGGGCGGCAATGGAGTGCAGGTTGAGCTTGCGCATCACATTGGCGCGGTGCGCCTCGATCGTCTTTGCACTCACCCCGAGCCGCGTGGCGATCTCCTTGCTCGTCTTCCCTTCGGCGAGCAACTGCACGATTTCGCGCTCGCGCATCGTCAGCCGTCCAACCGCACCGCCCACGTTTTCAGCAGTACCCTTCGGCTGGAGAAATTCCTTCAGCAGCACGTCGGACACGATGCCGGTAAAGAAGGTCTTCCCCGCCAGCAGTGCCTCGACCGCCGTCGTCAGCAATCGGGCGGCGTCCGTTTTCAAAATATAGCCGCGGACGCCCGAGGTCAGCGCCTCGCGGATGAGATCCTCCGACTCCTGCAGCGTGAGGACCAGCACCGCGATGGCCGGGCACTTTTTTAGAATCTGCCGCGCGGCCTCGAGACCGTTCAGCTCCTTCATGCCAACGTCCATCAAAACGACGTCGGGCCGCAGTCGGAGCGCCAGTTCCACGGCCTCACGCCCATTGGCCGCCACCGCGCACACTTTCCAGCCAGGCTGTTTTTCGAGCCGGCTTTTGATGCCGTCCCTCACGAGTTCGTGATCGTCGGCGACAAGGATGGTGACGGATCGCATGGGCAACAGAGGAAGTCTTTTGGCTAGCCTTTCACCGGCACCCGGACGCGCACGGTTGTGCCGTGCGGGGTCGACTCGATTTTCAAGTGCCCGCCAATTTGCCGCAGCCGCTCCTGCATCGCCGGCAGGCCCACGCCGAACCCGGGTATCAAACCCAATTCCGGGGTCGAGAACTGCGCCGGGATGCCGCGGCCTTCATCCCGGATTTCCAGTACGAGGTCATCGCCCTCGCGGGCCAGCCGCACGGCCGCGCAGGAACTGTGGGCGTGCCGGTAGACATTGCCGAGCGATTCCTGCACCACGCGATACAGCGCCAGCGCCACGGTCTGCTCCAGTTCGGGACACGTAGTCGGCAAATCCACGGTGGTGACGATGCCCGTCCGTTCGCCAAAGCCGGTGAGATAGTGGCGGATCGCACCCGTTAGCCCAGAATCTTGCAGCCGCGGTGGATGCAGCAGATAGGACAGCGTGCGGATTTCGTGGGCACTATGTTCGAGCAACGCGATGCTGTCCTCGATCTGGCTGGCCTCCGCCGGATCGCGGACACTCGCGGCTTCGCGCAATGTTTCCAGATTCAAGATTACGGCGGCCAGGTCCTGTGCCGTCGAATCGTGCAATTCTTTCGCGATCCGGCGGCGCTCGGCGTCCTCAGCCTCTTGCAGGTGACGCGACATATCGAGTAGCGCCTTCTCGGTCGTCCGCCGGTCGATCACCGTGCCGAGCAAATGCGCCGCAGTCTGGAGGAAGTCAGCTTCATCGGGCGTGAAACTTCTCTGGCGGACGGTGTGGGCACCGAGCACGCCCCAGGTTCCCTCGGGGCCGCCAATCCGCATGCTGAGGCCGCTCTCCACCCCATGGTCGCGCAACAGGGCGGCTTGGCGAAAGCGGCCCTCGGTGCGCAAATCATGCACGATGACCGGTTGTGTGCGCGCCAGCGTGTAGTCCGCCTGGGAGTCTGGCTCCAGCGCCAGCACCGCGTGCCCGGCCAAGCCCTCGCGCCAGCCTACGCCAGCAACCAATTTCAGCGCGCGCTGATCCGGCAACGATTGGAGCACCCCGCAGAATTCCACGGCCAGCGTGCTCGCCACCACCCTCGCCACGGTGTCGAGAAACGCCGGCGATTCCTCTTTTGCCAAAGCGCACCGGGCCAGCTCCGCGAGGGCGGACTGCTGGATGGCGCGGCTTTGCAGTTCGTCCATGGCCCGCTTGCGCTCGGTGATGTCTCTCAGGAATGCAACCACGTGTCCTCCTTCCGAGGGCCTGTATTGGCCGCAGACTTCCACGGCGAAAATGCTCCCGTCTTTGCGGCGGTGCCGGCTTTCAAAGCGGTCATCACCCCGCCTCAGGATTTCTTGCAGATGGGCGGCCGTGCTGGCGGCCGTCTCGGCGGCCTCCAGATCGGGAATGCTCATCGCCAGCAGTTCCTGTTCGCCATAGCCGCTCATCCGGCAGTAGCCCTCATTGACTTCCAGCAAACGACCTTGCGGGGTCACCCGCCAGAATCCGTCCATGGCGGTCCGGAGGATGGTCCGGTGCCGCTGCTCACTCTCCTGCAGTGAGAGGGTGGACTGCTCGAGTTCGGCGGTGCGTTCGCGCACGCGCCTTTCCAGATTTGCATTCAGCTGCCGAACCTCCGCCTCCCCCTGCTTACGCGCAGTAACATCTTCGCCAATGCTGGCCACGCCGACGATCGCGCCGGCCTGATCCCGAAGAAAAGTATTGTTCCATACGACCAACCGCCGCTCGCCCTGGCGGGTGACAATCTCGTTCTCTAAATGCACCGGCAATTCGCCGCCGGACATTGGCCCCGAAAAAACCTCTTGCCTGACGGTGTCCCTGATTTCGGGCGGCAGAAAAAGTTCGAACCAACTCTGGTTCATCACTTCCTCCCGTTTCCAGCCGGTGAGAGAGAGCAGGAAATCGTTGCAGAGGGTAATCTTGCCGGTCCGATCCAAAATGACGCCAACGAGCGTCATCGTTTCCAGGACCGTGCGGAACTGCTTTTCGCTTTCACATAGCGCCGCTGCCGCCCGTTTGCTCGCGGTGATGTCACGGAGAAACGCGATCAGCCGTCCGCCAGAGGTCGGCCGGTAGTTGCTGCTGATGTCGAGGTCGATGAGGCTCCCATCCTTGCACCGGTGCGTTCGCTCATAGCGCCAGGAGCCAGCGCGCATGATTCGCTGGCCCTGTTCCACAATCCCGGCTGGGCTTTCGTCGGTTTCAAAATCGGAAATCGCCATCCGCAGCATCTCCTCCCGCGCGTGGCCGTGCATCCGGCAACCGGCGTCATTCACGTCCAGAATCCGGCCCTGCATGTCCACCATCCAATACCCATCCAGTGCGGTGCGCAGGATGGCCACTTGCTCCTCGTGGATTTCG
>JBIJCX010000535.1:0-4416 GCA_044344465.1 Opitutaceae bacterium | reverse complement strand
TCGCCCTCGGCCCGCACCGCCTTGATTCGCTCGATCATCTTTTCGGCCGTGGGTCCGTGCGGACAGCGCACCGGGGTGGCCTCGACTTCCGCCAGCGTCGGAAAGCCCTCCAAGGCCCCGGCTGGCACTGTAAGGTCGTGCACCTGGGTAAGAAACGCCCGGATTTCCAGCGGCGCGCCGTGCTGAGCCAGTCCGGCGAGCGCCAGAATCTTTTTCGCGATCGCCCCGGCGGCCACGCGGCCGACGGTCTCGCGCGCGGAGCTGCGCCCACCGCCGCGATGATCCCGAATCCCGAATTTCGCCTGGTAGGTGAAATCAGCATGCGACGGCCGGAACTTGTCGCGCATCTCGTCGTAGGCGCCCGGCCGCTGGTCGGCGTTGCGCACCAGCAGCGAAATCGGCGTGCCGGTCGTGCGCCCCTCGAAAACGCCGGATAGGATCTCGACGCGATCCTCCTCCTTCCGCGGTGTCACGATGTCGCTCTGGCCCGGCCGGCGGCGATCGAGCTCGGCCTGAAGGTCCGCGACCTCAAGCGGAAGCCGGGGCGGGCAACCATCGACGACGGCTCCGACCGCCGGCCCATGGCTCTCGCCCCACGTGGTGACCCTGAAAAGCTGCCCAAAAGTGTTCGGCATGGGTTTTTGCTGCGCAAAAACCCTACGTTGGCCGCACGCGATTCCCTCGCAAGGAGGTTTTTGTATGGAACCTCGGCCGGGGTGCATCCCACATTCTGGACAACGTTGTTCGTAGTTCCGTCTTTAGACGGCCAGAGCACCCGCCGAGACCGGCTGAAGAGGGAACTACGAACCGGGCGAACACGCCTGAGAATGACGATGGTCCAGAAAGTGGGATGCGCCCCCTCGCCTCCGTCGGGCTCCGCAGGAGCCCATTGGGGGGGTTCGCCCGGCGAAACCCCAAGGCAACTTTTCCAAACCGGAATCGTCTCCAGCCGGCATACAAGACCGTTTACAAATCGGGCCCATTGGCTTTGCTTCTTCATTCCGGCGCGCCCGCCACCAAACCTTCAGACCTTCCTGCATGACTCCGCGTTTCGTCCGCCTGTGCCTCGCCGTCTTCACGGCTGCCCTCGTTTTCGACGCGCAGGCGCAGACGCCCGCCGCCGCTCCGCCCGCCGCGCCGCCGCCCGCGGCCAATCCCGACAACGAACTCGTCCAGCTCAAGCTGCCGGACGCCGACATCGACACGGTCATAAGTGCGCTCGAGATCTACACCGGCCGCACCGCTCTCCGGCCCGCCGCCCTGCCGACCGCGACGTATAACCTCAAGATTGCCAAACCGATTCCGAAGTGGGAGGCCGTGCTCGCCATCGAGACGGTGCTCGCGCTCAACGGCGTCGGGGTCGCTCCGCTCGGCGACAGATTTCTCAAGATCGTCGCCCTGCAGATGACCCGGCAGGAAGCACCGGAGATGATTTCCGGGGCGGCACTGGATCGGCCGGCCAGCGGGAAAGTCGCGACCAAGCTCTTCCAACTCGAGTTCATCCGCATCGCCGAATTCCTGCCGATGCTGCAGGGCGTCCTCAATCCCTTCTTCGGCGGCCCGCTCCAACTGCAGAACGCCAACGCGGCCCTCATCACCGACAGCGTCAGCAACCTGCAGCGCGTGGAATTGCTCCTGCAACAGCTCGACAAGCCCTCCACCGCCGGCATGAAGCCGAAATTTTACCCGCTGCGTTACGCCAAGGCGAGCGACCTCGTGACCAAGCTCCGCACGATTCTCACCGGCACCCTCCAGCTCCAGCTCGGCTCCGCCACCACCTATAACGCCGACGACCGCACGAACCAGATCGTCCTCGTCACCGACCCGCGCCAGTATGCGTTCTTCGATGACATCATCCTGCGGTTGGACGTCAAAGCCGACCCCAACACCCGCAACGACGTCATCCTGCTGAACCACGCCAAGGCCGCCGACATCGTCAACGTGCTCAGCCGGATCATCTCAGGCCAGAACACCGCCATCCAGAAACAGGGCTCCCAATCGGTCCGTCCCGGCATGACCGGGCCGCAGCCGAACCAGCCGGTGGCACCGCCTGCGCCCGGCGTCATCGCCGCGATCGACAACATCCTCGGCTCCGGCTCCAACGAGTTCAGCAGCCTGATGACCGTGGTGAACGACGACCGCAGCAACTCCGTCGTCGTCTCCGGCACCGTCGACGACATCCGCCTGCTGCGCGAGCTCGTCGCCAAGCTCGACATCGTGCTCTCGCAGGTCCGCATCGAGGTGGTCATCGCCGAAGTCACGCTCGACGATAATCACCAGTCCGGCATCAGCGCCCTCGGCCTGAAGCTGGACGGCGACAAACTGGTCGGCTTTTCCGGCACCGCCGCCGGTGTGGCGGTGGCCAACGGCACCGTCACCCGCCCCGGCTTCACCGGCAAATGGGATCTCGCCGCGGAAATCGCCATCAACACGACACCGCGGAACAGCAACAACACCATCGTCTCGGTCCCGGCCATCGTCACCAGCCATGGCAAGCAGTCGATCATCTTCAACGGCGAGACGCGGCCGGTCGTCACGGGCACCGTCTCGGCCGCCGGTGCGAGCACCGCGGGGCTGGCGACCAGTTCGCAGGTGATGCAGCAACAGATCGGCACCAGCCTCACGGTCACGCCGTTCATCGGGGTCGATGGCTCCGTGCAGCTCGACATCAAGCAGAAGGTCGAAGACGTCACCGGCGAGGTCCAGGTCGACAACAACAAGCAGTACATCGTCGGCACGCGCGAGACGACGTCCTACGTCACCGCGAAGACCGGCGAAATCATCGTGCTGGGCGGGTTTCAGAAGCGAATCGACACGAAGAGCACAAGCCGTCTTGGCCCGATTCCCTTCCTCGGTGACCTCTTTGGCGCCCGCGGCAAACGCAGCTATCGCCAGGAACTGATCTTCTTTCTGCGGCCCACGATCCTCACGAACAATATGGAAAAGGACAACGCCGAGGTCATGAAGCGGGTCGAAAAATTGCCGCAGCGCGACGAAATCAAACAGCAGCTCGATCCCAACTTCCAGCCCGCGCCCAAGTCGATCATCGACCGGGTTTTCTCCAAGTGACGGTCCTCGATCAGGAAGTATTGCCGGCCTCCCTCGCCGGTGGGCTCACCGAGGAGCAGCGCCAGGGCGTCATCGAGGCGCCGCGCGAAAAACGGCTCGAAGTCCTCGCGCACGCCATGGCGCGGCCCGAGCCCGAGGTGCTCGCCCGGCTCGCTGCGGCCGCAAATCTCGATGTTGCCAGCAATCTCGAGACGGATCCCGATGCTCGCGGCCTCCTGCCCGCGCGACTCATCCACGAGTACCAGATCATCCCCATTCGCTATACGGGGGAAAACCGCGGACGGATGACAGAGGACGGAGGACAGAAGATGGAGGACGGACGTGCCCCCACCGATCCGTCCCCCGACCTCAGTTCCCCGTCCACCGTTCCTCCGGCGTCCGTATCGCCATTCTCGGCTGCTCCCTTCTCCGGCCCACCTTCCTCCCTCCCGCTGCACCTGGCGACTGCCTGGCTGCCCGATCGGACGATGACGGAGTGGTTGCGAACCTTCACCCCGCGGCCGCTGGTCTGGCATCTCGCAGTGCCCGAACGCGTGCACCAGCTCATCATCGAGAACTTCGGCGTCGGCTCCGGCTCGCTCGAGGATTCCGATGACGGCTATGTGGCGCCCGAGGCCCAGAAGGAGGCGGAGGAAATCGTCGATGAGGATGCCGCGGTGGTGCGGTTCGTCACCGACGTGATCTCGCAGGCGGTCGAAGATCAGGCAACGGACATCCATTTTGAACCTCAGGAGGGCCAGCTCCGCATCCGCTACCGGGTCGACGGCCTGCTCGTGCCCGTGCCGGTGCCGGAGAATCTGCTGCGTTTCCAGGACGCGATCATTTCGCGCCTGAAAATCATGGCGCGGATGAACATCTCGGAGAAGCGCCTGCCGCAGGACGGCCGCATCAACTTCAAGGCCCAGGGCGTGACGCTCGACATCCGCGTCTCGACTGTCCCGACGATTTACGCCGAGTCGATTTCGCTCCGCCTCCTCAATCAGAAGAAGGAGGCCTACACGATGGATCGCCTCGGCATGAACACGGCGGAGCAGGCCCAGATCACCCAGATCCTGGACTACCCGCACGGCATCATCCTGGTCACGGGTCCGACCGGCTCGGGCAAGAGCACCTCGCTCAACGCCTTTCTGCGCAAGATCAACTCGACCGATCTCCGCATCATCACGATCGAGGATCCGATCGAATACGAGGTGCCGGGCGTGAACCAGATGCAGGTGCGTCCGGAAATCGGGCTCACGTTTGCCGATGCGTTGCGCCACGTGCTCCGGCAGGATCCCGACGTGATCATGGTCGGTGAAATTCGCGACAAGGACACGGCCGAGATTGCCATTCGCGCCTCGCTCACCG
>JBIJCX010000534.1:0-4419 GCA_044344465.1 Opitutaceae bacterium | reverse complement strand
TGCCGAGGAGCAAATACCGAAAGCATTCCACCGGCATCGTCACGGGATTCAGGGCAACATAGATATGGAATTGCGGCGGAACTTTGGCCAGCGGCAGGATGACCGGAGTAACGTACATCCAGAGTTGGATGAGAAATCCCGACAATACGGTGAAGTCACGAAATTTGGTCGTCAGCGCGGACATCCAGAGACCAACCCCCAGGCTGAAGGCGGCGAGCTGCAGCAAAATCAAGGGCAGCAGCACGACGGCCTCCCAGCGTGGGCCCACCGTGGTCTCAAGATGGCTCGCCCGGTAAATGATCAGGATGACGGAAAAGGAGGTGAGCTGGATGAAAAACGAGACGAGATTGGAGGTGGCCCCGGCGAGCGGCACGATGAGCCGGGGGAAGTATACCTTGCCGAACAAACCGGCGTTGGCGACGAGCGTGGACGACGTCGAGTTGAAGGTTTGGGCGAAATAGTTCCAGGCCAGCAGGCCGCACAGATAGAAAAGCGTGGGTGGCAGGCCGTCGGTGGGCAACTCAGCGACGTGGCTGAAGACCACGGTGAAAATCACCGTCGTGAAGAGCGGCTGAAAGATGTGCCAGAGTGGGCCGAGGATCGTCTGTTTATAGCGGGTCGCGAAATCGCGCCAGACGAGCAATCGGAGCAAGTCGCGATAGGCCCACAGATCGCGCCATTTGAGAAAGTGCCACCCGTGGGTGGCTTGAATGACGATCTCGCGGGCAGGTTGGGTCATGAGATCAAAACGAAAGCGAATTGGCACATAAAAGAAGCACAGGCGAATTCGCAACGCAGTCGCGCGCCTTCACCTTCCGCTACGCCAGAACTGTTTGCGGATCAAGGCATCCCTGCGCTCACGCGCAGGGCTACAATCAGGATGTAGCCCGCCGCGTGAGCGGCGGGAGCATAGGTTCACCCGCGAATAATTGGGTCGCTGTACAAAGCTCACACGGAGACGAAAGATGGCGCGAGGTCGGAATCGGATTTCATTTCTCCGATTCACCCCAAGACAGCCGCCAGCGCCGTGCGGAACTGGGGATACGCGAAGTGCCGCGCTCGGTTAAGGATCGTCTCCTCCTGCCAGTTGCGACCTAATGCGGTGATGGCGGCAGCCGCGATGCCGGGCACGTCGCCGTAGTCGGCGAGCACGCCTGTGTCTTTGGTGATGACTTCAGGAATGCCACCGGCGCGGGCGCCCAGGCACGGACGTCCGTGAGCCATGGCCTCGAGAAAAACCAAACCGAAGCCTTCTTTTCGACTGGGCAGCGCGAACAGCCGGCAGGAGCGCATTTCCTCCGCGAGATGCTCGTCGTAGATATAGCCGACAAAGTCGATGGCATCGACCAGTCCGAGCGTGCGGCGCAGGGCCTGGAGACGCGGCAGGTCGTCGCCCCGGCCGACGATTCGCATCCGGGCACCCGGGATCGACGCGCGAATCGCCGGCATGGCCTCGATCATGTGTTGCACACCCTTGTAGCGGTCGGCCCACGTGAGCCGCGTGACGACCAGGATCACCGGAGTACATTGCGCGAGCGGGCGGCCGGCCTTGATGGCAAAGGCGGGGTCGAGCGCGTTATGCAGGACGACCGTCCTGCCTTCGGGCAGGGGACAGTTCTTCAGCAACTCTCTTCTTGTGTAGTCACTCACGCATAGAATCCGCGCCGCGCCGCGTAACGCGAGACGTTCGATGGCGCTGAGGGGCCGCCATACTTCGATGCCATGCGCCACCAGGTAATAACGCAGTTTGGGATTGAGCCGCGCGGCCAGCCACGCGATCGGCAGCTGGCCGATATGGCCGCACACGATTCGGTTGCAGCCGCGGCTCATCCGCAGCGCGGCGCGGACGAACCTCGTTTTGCTCCGGTCACAGACGGACCATGCCTCGAGGGCGCCGTTGGTACAGTGCCGGAGGTCGGAAGAATCGATCACCGAATCATTTAACGCCAGCAACTGCACCGCTTCGTCCGGCTTCGCCAGTTCGCAGAGGGCGCGCAGATAGATCTGCAGGACGCGGGGGATGCCCCCCTCCGATTCGAAAATCTCGGGTGCGAGCAGCAACGTCCGATGGCGGACCTGCTTTCGTGAGCGCATCTGCTGGTCGGTGGCAGAAGTGGCAGGGGCATTTTGCCCATGTCCGATGGCCCGGCTCAAACCCACGGGCGAGACGCCCGTGCCACCGCTTAGTTCCAAACGCTGCTGACGCCCGGAAGATACGTCCGCGTTCGAAACACCCGCACGATGGCGATTGGCGAACGCGACCAGGATGGCGAGGCTCCACACCCGCGACCATTCGCGCGTGTCATTGCCGGACTGAAAGCCCTGCCAGAGCTGCTGCACGGCCGTCCGCGCAAACAATCCGCTTTGATCCACGCTGGCATTGGAAAACGTTTCTTCCAGAAATGGCCGCAGCTCGCGTTTCATCCATACCGCGAACGGGAGCGTGAAGCCCTGTTTTGGGCGATTCGCCATACCGGGCGGGAGGATGTCGGCGACGGCGGCACTGAGCGCGGCCTTCGGGTGGTCTGGCGTGGACTTGAATTCCGACGGTTGTTGCCAGAGCCATTCGATGAGCACCCGGTCCACGAGTGGGACCCGCAATTCCAGTGAATGGCGCATGCTCATCACATCGCTGTCGCGCAGGAGCACGTCCGCCATATAGGTGCGCAACTCCCAAGCGCTAACGACTTCGAATTCCGCTGCCGCCGCGAGGTCGGTGGAAAGCGGGGCCAGTTCGGGGTGAAATGGCGCCCGCTGACCCAGCGCCAGGAGGGCGTCTGGTCCGAGCATCGAGCGGCGTGACGTTTCGGAAAACACGCGCCGTTGCATCGAACCCGCTTCGTGGATGCTGCGTGCGTGCTGCAGAAAGTCGGCCAGCTTGCGCCGACGGGTATCGCCGCGTTGCAATCGGGCGATAACGCCTGACCGCAGACGGCTTGGGACTGCGCGCCAACGCGGCAGCCAGCGGGCGATGCGCGGGGTATCGCGAAAGGAGGGATAGCCCCCGAACAATTCGTCTCCGCCCAAACCGGACAAGGCGACCGTGACGCCGCCGGAGCGCGCCGCCTGACTGGCATAGTAGGTGTTGATGCCATCGCCCGTGGGTTGATCCATGGTTTTGATCAACGTTTCGACTTCGTGCGCCACTCTGGCTCCGGTCAACACCGTGGTCTGGTGGTCGGTGCCGAAATGCCGGGCGCTTGCCTCGGCCGCGCTGGCTTCCGAGTAACTTGACTCCTCAAAGCTCAACGAGAACGTCCGCAGCCGCGTGTTGGTGACGCGACTCATGAGACCGACCACAACGGCTGAATCGAGACCACCGGAGAGAAACGCGCCGACCGGAACGTCGGCGGCGACGTGGGCGCGAATCGTGTCCTCCAGGCGGGCGCGAAGCTCCTGGGTGAAGTGTTCGCGCGTCCGGCAGGGTTTTTCATTTTGCGGAATCGTCTGAAAGTTCCATGCCGGGCGAATCGCCAGTTGGCCGCCGCGAAATGTGGCGCATTCGCCCGGTCGCAGGCTGAAGACGCTGCGATAGATCGTTCGCGGCGCCGGGACCGCAAACCACCCCAGATAGTCGGCGACGGACAGCGGATCGAGTTCTGTCGGGCATGAACCGGAGGCGAACAGCGCGTTGAGCTCCGAGGCCAGGAGCAGCTTCGAACCTTCGTGGCGGTAATACAGCGGCTTGATGCCGAATGGATCGCGCGCGAGGAAGAGGGACTGTTCACGCTCATCCCAGACAGCGAACGCGAACATGCCCCGCAACCGATCGAGGCAGCGTTCACCCCAGTACGCATAAGCTGCGAGCAGCACCTCGGTGTCGCATTGGGTGCGAAAGCTCCAGCCAGTCGCCGAAAGCTCGTCCCGCAGGGTGCGAAAATTGTAAATCGCCCCGTTGAACACGAGGGTGAACCGACGGTCCGGTGACTGCATCGGCTGATGCCCGTTGGCCGGATCGAAGATGGCCAGCCGGCGCATGCCGAGGGTTGCGCTCGACCTTGATTCGATCCCGGCGTCATCCGGACCCCGGTGCACCATCGCGGCGCACATCCGTTCCACCGCCGTCGCGCGGGATTCCGGCGCGGTATCAGGGTCGATGAATCCGGCTATGCCGCACATTGGGGACTAAAGGACCACGGACTACGGACCACGGGACAACGGGACAACGGGACTAAGGACTATGGACAATAGGACAAGCGACTGCAGTCCTTGAAGTTTCAAACTAACGTCCTCGGTTGTGGCCGTTTCGGCGCTACGGGGTCGCCGCGGCCTGTGCCACCGGCAGCCGATCGGTGCTTGATTTCAGTTCTGTTGGAGTGGTTGCCGGCAAAAGGTCCGAGTGGTAATTCAGTCGCCGGTCAGCTCCGGTTATCCTTCGGTAATCCTTCGGTAATCCTTCGGTAATCCTTCGGGGACGCT